>CBFDBV010000009.1:0-27253 GCA_965603135.1 uncultured bacterium | reverse complement strand
ATCGTTCGGCGCGATCACGCGGACATCATCTACAAGACCCAGGAGGCGAAGCACCGGGGGATCGTGGATGAGATCATCAATATGTACGTGCGCGAGCAACCGGTGCTGGTGGGCTCGCGCTCGGTGGAGGTCTCGGAGTTCATCGGCAGGAGGCTGGCGCCGGAGCCGCTGCAGTTGCACGTGCTGGTGAGAGTGCTGCAGCAGAGGCTGATGGACAGTCCACCGGGCCTCAGCAAGCAGGAACGCAACGAGCACCTGGAGCTGCTGCGCACGCCGATAAGGGACCTCAAGCGCAGCGATCTGCACAAGGTGGCCAGGGCCCTGGAGGTGGAGATGGACCCCGCCGCGCCGGAGAACCTGGAGGCGATCCTGGGCCTGACCGGCACAATAACCGACGACACGCCTGAGGAGCTGGTCAACAGGTGCCTCAAGCGGCTGGAGGCGACCTTCACCGAGGGCGTGCCGCATGACATCCTCAACGCCAAGTACCACGAGGAAGAGGGCCGCATCATCGCGGAGGCGGGACGGCCGGGGAAGGTGACCATCGCCACCAACATGGCCGGGCGGGGCGTGGACATCGTGCTGGGCGGGAAGCCCGAGGACGCCAAGCAGAGGTTAGTCCCCGAGGCGTACGAGAAGGTGAAGGGCGTGGGCGGGCTGCACATCCTGGGCAGCGAGCGCCACGAGAGCCGGCGCATTGACAACCAGCTTCGGGGGCGCTCGGGCCGGCAGGGCGACCCGGGCGGCTCGCGATTCTATGTGTCGCTGGAGGACGAGCTGATGCGGCTGTTCGCGCCGCAGCGGTTCGGGATACTGATGAAGGGCTGGCCGGAGGAGGAGCCGGTGGAGGCAAGGCTGGTGTCGCGTTCGATCGAGCGAGCGCAGGAGAAGGTCGAGCTGATACACTTCGACCAGCGCAAGTACACGCTCAAGTACGATGACGTGATGAATGTGCAGCGTGCGGTGATATACGGGGAGCGCCGCCGAGTGCTGGAGGGCGAGGACCTCCACGATGCGGTGCTGGAGATGGTGGACAAGACCGTGGAGGGGGTCGTGGAACGCTACGCGAGCAGCGAGATGCACCCCGAGGACCGGGACCTGGATGCGATGTACACCGAACTGCAAGAGGCAGTGCCCGGCATCGGGAGCGTGGTCAGCCTGGCGGACATCCGTGAGATGCAGCCGCAGGAGGTAAAGGAGAAGCTCCAGGAGGCGGCGCGCGAGCTGTACGGCGAGCGCGAGCAGGCGATAGGCCCGGAGCTGATGCGCCACATCGAGCGTAGCTGGCTGCTGCGTATCATTGACGCGCGCTGGATGCAGCACCTGCGGGAGATGGATGACCTGCGGGACAGCATCGGCCTCCGAGCCTACGGCCAGCGCGACCCGCTGCTGGAATACCAGAAGGAGGCGTACGACTACTTCGAGACGCTGCTGGGGCACATCGCGGATGATATGACCAAGGCGATGCTGCTGACAGAGGTGGTCGCCGAGACGCGAGAGAGGGAAGTGAGCGGCCTGGAGGAGAGACAGGAGGCGGTGCCCGTACCGGCGGCGGGCGGGCCTGAGGAGCAGGCGGCGGAAGAGGTGGAGACGCCGATGACCGAGGCGGCCGAGGAGATGCTGGAGGGCCCGCGCACCTACCATGCGCCCAAGGAGCCGGGGCGGAACGATCCGTGCCCGTGCGGGAGCGGCAAGAAATACAAGCACTGCTGCATGGGCAAACGATAGGGAATGGGCAATGGGCAAACGACAAAGGGCCTGCGGAGGGGAGCGCGTAGGTCGGGCATTCTTGCCCGACTCCATTGATGGTTGCGGAAACGACTGACGAGTCGGGCCCGGCTTCGCCAAGGCTTCGGCGGACAGGCTTCGAGGCCCACCCTACTGGAGGTTATCAAACGGGCTCTGGCCGCAGGCGGCGGTTGATGACGGCCAACGGCCATGACTTGATCATCGTTGCCCTTGTGTCGTTCCCCATAACCGATAACCCATGACACGTAACCCAGGAAGGGGTGAGTCGGATGTTTCGTGTCCCCGGTACGTGCCTGGTAGGTGTCAGTTGCCTGGTGGCTGCCACAGCAATAGCCGGCTGCGGCGGAGGCGGGGGTGCGGCGGCGCCCGGGCCGTTCGCGCCAACGGTGGAGGCCGCCGATCTCGCCAGCGACCGGTTCCAGCAGATGTGTCAGGATGGCAACTGGCCGGGCGAGGCGGCGGAGTTCATCGCATACGTCGAGGGTCTCGATGAAGTCGAGGACGCCACGATTGGCGCGGACTCGAACTACGCCACGGTGGAGTACGAGTCGGGCGTGTTCCACCTGTTCTACCAGCACCCGGACGCCGATACAGCCGGCGCGGCGGTGGTGGCGCAGGCCGACGGCGAAAAGGGGACGGGAATGGAGACGCGCGGCTTCCCCGATCAGGCGACGCCTGCGGGGACCGCGGCGACATCTCATACCCAGGGCCGAGATGGCGGGGTGGCTCGTCAGGCGTGTGACGACATTCTGGCCGCGTACGCGGAGGCGGGATACGACGCGGCGCTCGCCCCACCGAGCCCCACGGTGGAGTGGTTTCGGAGCTGGCCGCAGTACGGTCTGATCTACCTGAACTGCCACGCGGGGCCCGCGGAAGTGGAGGGAGGCGGCGCCAGGCGCTACGCGATCTGGACGAGCACGCCGTACGACGAGGCGGCCGTGGAGGGTGGCCCTTACGAAGAGGACCTCAACGATCAGCTCCTGGGCTTCACCACCGACGAGCACAACCGTGTGTTGGGAGTGACGGCTGAGTTCTTCGAGTACTACTTCTCCGGCGACGACACGCTGCCCAACAGCATAGTCTACCTGGACGCGTGCCACAGCCTCGATGACCCGGGGGCTCTCGCCACCACGCTGTGCACCAGCGGGGCGGAGATGGTCCTGGGCTGGCGGGGCCGATGCCCGATTCAGGACGCGGCGCGCACGGCCGCCCTGTTCTTCGACCGCCTGTGCGGGCTGAGCGAGGTGGAGGCCGGCAGCCTGGATCCGCCCACCCGCCCCTTCCCGGCGTTGCAGGTGTACGACCACCTGGTCGCCGAGGGCCGCGCCTGGGACCCGCGCAACCACAGCCGGCGCCTTGTGCACCACCGGCGCGCAGACGCGGATGATGAGACGGCGGCCCGGCCGGTGATCAGCGGAGGGCACTTCCTGGCGGCCATGCCAGCGGGCGTCGCGCCCGCCACCCCGCCGACCGTGACCCTGACCGGCTACTTCGGGCCCGACCAGGGCGAGGTGCGGGTGCGTTCCCTAGCGGGGGCAGCCGGAACGCCTCTGACCGTAGGTCTGTGGGAGGCGAACCGGATCGGCGCGGAGGTGCCAGCCACCGGAGGCGCCTCAGTGGGCGATGTGTTCGTGCGGGTGAACAACCTGAACAGCAATCCGATGCGCCTGACGCGATTCAGCACGACGCAGGTACGGTGGACCGTGGCGCGCGCGGGGGAGTATACCGGCACGATCGTGGCGAACTTCAACGGGCGCGTGCTGCTCCAGCAGATGAGAAGCGAGGTGGACGGGGACCCGACGACCGCGGTCGGCCCCCTGGGGACGTCTACGCTGTTCGGGGAGGAAGGCACAGTGACATGGAACATCAGTGGCGACTGGAACGACAGCGAGGGCGCCCACCATCATCTCGTGGCGAACGGCTCGGGGAACGTGGCGCCGCAGCGCCCGGCCGGACCGACACCCTTCATGCACGCCATGCTGACCTTCGACCTGGACCCGGACCCGCCGACGTATCGCGTCTTCTTCGTGGCGGGAGTCAGCGGGACCGACACAGTCACCGAGCCCGGGGAGCCACCACACAGCCAGACATGGTTCGGGACCTTCGGCATGCCGGATTCCTCAACCGGTGAGGAGCTGCCGGAAAGCTGGGTAATACCGGCCGGGAACGCCGCCGGGAACGACTGCCAGATCGCGTGGACGCAACCGATCAGACCGGACCCGTTCCTGATCCCCACTCATCCGGCCGAGTTGCGCTGAACTCCGTGGCGGCCCGGCCATGATGCGGAAACGGGGGGCAGAGCAATATGATAGCAGAACTGCAAGATGAGGCGACGAGACTGCTCGCGGCGGCGCGGCAAGTGTCGGATCGTCTTTGACCTCAGCCAGCGACCGCCAGAACGGGAGCAGCAGGCATGCACGAGCAAACGCTATCCACCGAGCCTGCCGGCGTGAATGTGGCGCGTAGCGGCGGGACACGCTGACGCCGTTGTGGTTCGTCTGGCTACGAAAGGAGCGGGCTTGTGGGAGGGGCCACGGAGTTCGAACCGTTGGGCGGCGAGACATATCCCGATACGCTGGAGCAACAGCTTCACGCGCTTGAGACTGATCAGCAGTTGCAGGGCTTCCGTGCGTCCCGAGAGCAGCTTGCGTCCGACCTCTACCGGCCGCTGTATCACTTCTCCGTCCCCGAGAACGCCCTGAATGACCCCAATGGTCTGTGTCAGTGGCGCGGCAGGTACCACATGTTCTACCAGTTCTGGCCCGTGGGAGCCGACCGGGTGCACTGGGGCCACACGGTGAGCGATGATCTCGTGCACTGGGAGGACCTGCCCGTCGCTCTCTACCCGACCACGGAGCGGGACTGCTACAGCGGACAGACGCTGGTCGAGGCGGATCGCGTCATCGCCATCTACCACGGCACGCAGTCCGGCAACGCCATCGCGACGGCCGGCGATCCCCTGCTACTGAACTGGGAGAAGCACCCGAGCAACCCCGTCATCCCCATCACCCCCGACGGGCGGCCCTACCGCGTCTTCGACCCGTGCATCTGGAAGGAGGACGACGGTTACTACGCCCTCTCGGGCACCTACACCGACGGCGAGCGGGGCGAGGACTGCCGGAGTGTTGACCACCTGTTCCGCTCGAAGGACCTGGCCCACTGGGAGTACCTGGGGCCTCTGATTGAGGATGGCTCCCACACCGAGCCGGGCGAGGACGGCGCTGTGCCCAACTTCTGGCCCATCGGCAACGGAAAGCAGATGCTGCTGTTCTTCAGCCACAAGCGCGCGGCGCAGTACTATGTGGGCGATTACGACCGCGAAACCCACAGGCTCAGGCCCGACTACCACGGCCGGATGAACTACGGTCCGCTGGTGCGGGGATGCCTGCACGCCCCCTCTGCCACCATAGACGACGGCGGCCGCTTCCTCGCTATCTTCAACATACACGAGGGCAGGGCCACGGAGGGCTGGCGCGGAATGATGTCCCTGCCGCGCCGCCTGTGGCTCTGCGCCGACAACATGCTGCGCATCGAGCCCGTGGCTGAGCTTCAGTCCCTGCGGTTCGATCACAGGCGCGTGGGGCCGACCGGGATCCCGCCGAACGAGGAGGTCATGCTGGACGGGATCAACGGCAAGGCCGTGGAGATTGCGGCCACGATTGACCCCGGGTCGGCGCGCGAGGTCGGGCTGAACGTCCTGCGCTCGCCCAACGGGGAGGAGCAGACCACTGTCACGCTCTACCGCGGCAGCGACCGCGGTGACCCGAACGAGTGCCGGCTCGGAATTGACATATCCCGCGCCTCACTGCGCTGGGACGTGAAGTCGCGCACACCGGAGATCGGCCCGCTGCGCCTCGAGGACGACGAGCCGCTCGAGCTCCGGATCTTCCTCGACCGCAGCTCCATCGAGGTGTTCGCGAACCAGAAGCAGTGCCTGACCGCCCGCGTCTATCCCGACCGCGCCGACAGCACCGGCGCCTCGATGTTCGGCCGCGGCGGCCCAGCGAAGCTGCTGTCGCTGGACGCGTGGCAGATGAGGAGCATCTGGCCCGAGCTGAGGGAGCTCGAGGGCAGGTAGCGGCGAGTTGCGCGATTCCGCTGCTTCGAGGCGGGAAGCGAGAGGCGGGAAACGGCAACGGCACTGGCGGCCCCGCCGTCGCCAAGGCTATGGCGGGTAGACTTGGAAGCCCGCGCTACGGATAGGGGTTAGGAGACAGCGATATGATAGCAGAACTGCAAGATGAGGCGACCAGGCTACTGGCGGCGGCCCAGGAAGCGTGGGATCGTCTTTGACCTGAGCCAGCGACAGGCAGAAGTCGAACAGATGGCAAAGGAAGCCGAAAGCCCCGAGTTCTGGTCCGATAGCGATCGCGCACAGGAACATATGCAGAAGCTCAGCGCGGCGCGTAACCTGCTCGAGCCCTGGGAGGAGCTGCGACAGAAACTCGAGGACCTCGTGACCCTGGCTGAGCTGGCCGTGGAAGAGGATGACGAGAGCGTCGCGGCGGAGATACAAAGCGGCCTGCAAGAGGCCCAGGAGAGCTTCGAAAAGCTGGAACTTTCCGCCATGCTCTCAGGTCAATACGACCAGAGCAACGCCATCTTGACGATCACCGCCGGAGCGGGCGGCACTGAGGCGTGCGACTGGGCCGAGATGCTCCTGGGGATGTACCGGTTCTGGGCCGAGGGCCACGGGTACACGTTCTCGGTGGTCTCGTTCGTGGACGGCGACCAGGCGGGCTTCCGCAACGTCACGACGCGCGTGGAAGGACCGCAGGCCTACGGCTACCTGAAGGCGGAGGCGGGCGTTCATCGGCTCGTGCGCATCTCGCCCTTCGACGCGTCAAAGCGCCGGCATACGAGCTTCGCGTCGGTTGACGTGATGCCCGAGATCGGTGAGGAGGTGGACGTGCAGATTGACGCGGCGGAGCTGCGCGTGGATACCTATCGCTCCAGCGGCGCCGGCGGCCAGCACGTCAATAAGACCGACTCGGCAGTGCGTATGACCCACGTGCCCACCGGCATCGTGGTGCAGTGTCAGAATGAGCGCAGCCAGCACGCGAATCGTCGCACGGCAATGAGCATACTGCGCTCGCGGCTGCACGAGTTCGCGGAGCGCAAGCGGCAAGAGGAGGTAGACGCGCTGCGCGGCGAGCGTAAAGAGATAGACTTCGGCAGCCAGATAAGGTCGTACGTGCTCCAACCCTACACGATGGTCAAGGACCACCGGACTGAGGTGGAGACCGGGAACGTGGAGGCCGTGCTGCACGGGGAGCTGGATCAGTTCATCGGGCCATACCTCCTCTCCACCGCAGGCAAAGGGCAAGGGGCAAAGGGCAAAGGGTAACGGCTAACGGCAAACCGCAGAGAACGCAGAGAACAGCAACGACAATTCAAGTGACGGCGAACGGCAGAGGCTGGCGACGAGACGCTGGAGGAGAGCAGGGAGAGGTGAGCAGGAATGAAGAAGCACCTGGTAGGAGCGTTGGCGGTCGTCATCGCGGCCGCGCTGAGCGCTACGCCGGCGGTGGCGGGCGAGACCACCGGGGAACTGACCAGCGCAGACGCCCAGAAGCAGGAGACCACCTTCGGCGACCTGACGGCCGATGCACTGTGCGAGGCGGCGGGGACGACGATCGCGCTGGTTCCAGCAGTGAGCTTCAAGAGCGGGACCATCCCGGCCGGCCCCGTCACCGGGGATAACGTGAAGGCGCTGCTGAACAAGCCGTCGGAGGTCTGGGCGGTGGTGAAGCTGACCGGCGTGCAGCTTCAGCAGGCGCTGGAGCGCAGCGTCTCGCGGGCGCCGATGCCCAACGCCGGCTTCCTGCAAGTCTCCGGCATCACGCTGACCTACGACCCGAAGGCCCCGCGCGAGGCGCGCATCATCTCGCTGAGCGTGAGCGAGGCCGAGGTCGAGCCGGACGCCAAGTACGAGGTGGCGATGCCGCTGTCGCTGGCCAAGGGCGGCTCGGGATACTTCCAGATATTCGGAGAGAAGGACGTGGTCAGGACCGGTCCCGCCGAGGCGGGGATGGCGGCGGTCATCGTGGAGTACGTGGACAAGAAGGAGACCGTGAGCTACACCGGGCAGGGGCGGATCAACGTCGGGCAGTAAGACCCGCGAGCAGAACGCCACGAGGCCGGGTGCCGTCCAGGCGGGATCCGGCTCATCGTTATCGGAGCGCGCCTGAAGGAAGAGGTGCGCCAAGGGATTCAGGGGCGGTGCGGTGCTCGCCGCGGGCGCCAGCAGGGTACATGCGTGGAGTATCTCAGGTCAACGCTTCCGCGATCCGGGTTGTCAGCCAGGTCACCATACCCACCAGCAGGGGCAGGCCGACGGCGGCTCCCAGGGCCGTCCCTAGAGCCCACTCCGGCTGCGCGAGTAGCTGCCAGTCCACTTCCCACGCGCTCAGCGCGCTGGCCCAGGCGGCAGTGTGCCGGAGCAGCACTACCATCATTGCCGCGCCCAGGCTCAGCGCCGGCACTATCGGGGCGAGGCCCTCGAGCAGATGTCGCCGGCGCCACTTCTGAACGATCTCCGCCTCCCTCACCTGCGCCATGATCCTTTGCACCAGCAGCTCGTCCGCCTCCAGCGACTCTCCGGCCAGCAGGCGATCCAGCGCCCGCAGTTGGGCGAGGTGCTCGCGGCACTTGCTGCACGTGGCCAGGTGTGCCTGCAAGGCATGCCGGCGCTCGCCCCGGATGAACCCCGCACTGTAGTCAGCCAACTCCTCTTGCACCTGCTGACAGTTCACAAGAGTCCCCTGTCTTGAGCGAGTTGTCGCAGCCGTTCGCGGCCGCGCGATAGCCAAGCCTTGACCGTGCCCACGGGCGCGCCCGCTGCCTGGGCGATTTCGTTGACCGACAGTTCCTGTAAGTAGAACAAGGCCAGCGCGATGCGCTGCTTCTCCGGTAGCTCCGCCAGCAGCTCGACCAACGGCCCGGCCTGTTCGACGGCCTCCGCGGCCGCCGGCTGAGCTACCTCGAGAACTCTCTGCTTCTCCCAGCGTGCCCGGCGCCTGCGCTCTCCACGCAGATGCCCGCGAGCCTCGTTGACTGCTATGCGGTAGAGCCAGGTGGCGAACTGAGCCTCTCCCCGGAAGCGATGCAGGTGCTGGTAAGCCTTGATGAAGGTCTCCTGTGCTACATCCTGCGCAGCGTCGGCATCACAGACAATGCGCCGGGCCAGGTTCAACACGCGATCTTTGTACCGGCGTACCAGGCCCTCGAAGGCGTGATGGTCACCTTCCCTGGCGTGTGCGACCAACGCCTCTTCGCTGCCAGGAGTTGTGTTATCGGCGAATTCGATGAATAGCCCTATCGCCCGCGCAAGGCCCATCGCATTAGTTTAGATGCCGCGCCCGGTCAGTTTGGTTGCACCTGCTCGCGTACTTCTTCGTGCGAGGGAGTGCAACCTTTCGCGCACGGGGTGGCATCTAACCTTTCAAACGCAGGAAGACGACTGCGACACAAGAGAGGAGCCAGGCTGCCATGATAGGATTGGCGATAGTAGCGGTTGCGTTTATCGTCGTAGGTATCCCGGTTCTCAGTGTCATCGGGCTACGCGGTTACTGGATGTGGCTTCGGGACAAGCAGGTCCAGGGTCTACTCGAGGAGCGTAAGCTCCTGATCGAAAAGGGGGCCACCGACCTGCCACCACTGGAACTTCCCCAAATGGCCTGGGAAACCAAGGCCGCCGAGGTACCACCGGGGCAACCGCCCGCGATGCCGCAGCCACTACCCCTAGTGGCAAAGAGTACGGTTCGGTCTGCCATTCGCTGGGCTGGCGTCATCCTACTGATTGTGGCTGCCTTTTTACTCGTCCTTGGTGTCCAGGGCGGTGGAGCTGCGGTGAATGAAGTCTTGGCGTACTCGATCGTTCTCGGTCTCATTGGATTACTGCTGTTGCTCATACCCGGCATTTTCCCCGCCCTCGGCGGGCGAGTGTACGCCGTGGCCGGGGCCTACGAGAGGGAAGAGGGGGAAGGGCCGGAGCCGACCGCAATCGGACAGCCGCTACCGGTAATGGCAAAGAGTGGAGTTCGGTCTGCCATGCTCTGCGGTGGCTTCGTTCTGCTGTGTGTGGGCGCGTACTTCTTTGCCTGGTATCTCGTCGTGGGGGTGCAGAGTACGCCGCCGGCCGAGGATGTGGGAATCGTCGGTCTGATCCTCAGCGGCATTGGATTACTGCTGTTACTCGCAAACGCCATCGCTGCCGCCGTCGGCGGGCGAGTCTACGCCGTGGCTGGGGCCTATGAGGGCGGGGAAAGGCAAGCGCTGCGGCCGCTGGACATCGCAAGGGTAAGAGATCGGCTTCGCAACCTGAAGGCCGGCATCACCCTGGTGTTTCTGGCGGCGACATTTGTGGCGTGGGAGTTCCTGACGCCGGCTTTGATCTCGGGCTTCCGCCCCCAACTTCAGATAGCCCTCATCCTCGGCGGCATTGGACTTGCGCTGCTCGTGATACACTTCACCGAGGCCTACTATGCGCACCGGGAGGGGCAGGAGGACGACGAGGAACAGGATGCGCCGGCTTGATGGGGCACGCCGTCGGCACTACATCTGACTGTTGCGAATAAACAGTCCCCCAAGCCGGGGTGCGCCGCCGGATCTGATCGTTCAGGGGCATTGAGCCAGGGCCTCAGGACTATCCGTGAAAAGGGGACGGAGGCTTTTCGCCGGCCAACAGGCCCCGTGCCCTTGCTGCGTCCCGCTCCTACAATACCCCGGTCGGGGCTCCTACGTATTCCAGCCGGCGTGCTCCGGGCGGGGATTGCGGGCCGCAGCCGCAGGCGTAGTTGCCCGCCGATACCCCCAGCCGAGGCGCGAACTCCTGCCACATCGCCGGCGTCTCCGTGCACAGGAAGACGTGGACATCGGCATCGTGCTTCCTGATCTCCCGGAGATAGAAGTCATACACCTCCGCCCGGGCCTCGTGCGGGAAGGGCCCCGCCGCCACGCCCCTCATCTCCTCGGCGGACTCCTCGGCCGCCGCCACGAAGCGCGGGTCGAGCAGCGACGGGTCAATGATCTGCCCGAACTCGTCCGCGTTCATCCACGCGAGCGTGAACAGACCGATGTTGTCCGGCCGGGTCTCGGCGAACGCCAGGTCCATCATCCGCTCGCACTCCTCGCGCCAGCCCCGCACCGGGACGATGGGCTTGAACTTGTACCGCACCGTGTAACCGGCCTCCTGGCACTTGCGAGCCGCCTCGATGCGTTCCTCCATCGTCGCCGAGTCCGGCTCAACGAGGCGGCTGGCAGTCTCGCTCGTCAGGCTCCAGAGGGTGATGGTGTGCCCGCGATGATCCAGGTCACGCAGGAAGTCAACGTTCGCGCTCTTGGTGTGAATGAGGTAGTGCTGGTCGGGAGTCGAGGCGTAGTAGTCAGCAAGCAGCTCCGAGAGCCCGTACTCCGGCTCGAAGCAGAGAGTATCGGTCAGGGAGGAGTTGAACATGAAGACCTTCTGCCACGGGTTGGCGACGGAGAGCGGAATCACTTCCCGCTCGACGAACTCCTCGACGTTCGCGAAGACGATCGCGACCTTGCCGCCGGAGCAGTACTTGCAGCCGTGCGGGCAGCCGTAGATGGTGTCGAACTGCACCCGCGGGCGGCAGACCAGACCCATGTTGCTCCTGTCGCCGGCAAGCATCGAGCCGCCGTGGCCGAGCAGGTTGGCGACCAGACTCGCCGGGGTCCCGGGCGGACATTGCTCCAGCACGGGCTCGATCTCCGGGGCGTCGTTGCCGCGATGGACGGTGAAGACCAGCGCCGGCTGGGTGTGCTCGCCGAGCATCCCCTGGCGGAGGCGGGCGTTCTCCCAGCCGTGGCGGCGGATCATGTCGGTTATGTCCGCCTCGGTGACGCGCGCGGCAGACGAAAGGTCGCGGCCGAGGGCGGCGAGCATGGTGCGCACGCGGGCGGCGGAGCGGGCGTCCTCAAGCGCTGCTTCAAAGACGTAGATGGCGGGGGGCGAGAGCGGGTACACGGGGCCAAGTGCCTCCCTGCGAGGAACTCTCATGGCGGGCGGGAAGCCCGGCGTTGGCAGGCCCGCCTTCGCCAAGGCTTCCCCCTTCGCTGAAGCTACGGGGGACAAGTCGGCGCGCAGGCCTGGAAAGCCCGACCTACTGGTTCTCAGGTGCGACCAGCGTGGTCTCGGTGTCGGCGACTATTTCAGCGAAGACGGGGACCTGCTCCTGGCCGCCAGGAAGCGCGACCAAGGGGCCCAACGTTATCTCAAGGTTGGTGGTGGCCGTGTTGGCGATCACGCGGCCCGCGTCGGGATCAAACCAGACGACAGCCTGAGTGGTGCTCGTGCCCTCGAGGGTGAAGATGCCCGCCTCGCCACCTGCGCCGCCCAACGGCATCTCGCTCGTGCTCGCCAGCTTCACGCACTGGTGTCCCAGAAGCTCCTCGTTGCCGACGTACTGGGCGTGCAGCTTGACTTCGCGCGTGTCATCGTCATCGGCGGTGGCCAAGACGGGCACGGCCGCATCCCACTCATCGCCCGGCTTGACCGCGTCTTCCGGGAACGGCGCCAGCTTGATGCCCTCCAGCAGGCTCTCGAGGTTCAGACTGCTCGCGATCATGCCGGCCATCCCCTGCCCCGCCTGACCGGCCTCCTCTTCCGCGACAGGGGCAACGTCGCTGACCGCGCCGGCGGGCGTCATCACGAACCTGAGGGTGGGCAGCGCCAGGGGAACATCCATCGGCTGGTTGCTGACCTTGACCGAGACATCCACGTTGTCGTAGCTGCTGAGGACCGTGTAGTTGCCGTCGGCGTCCACGCTCTCGACCTGGAGGATGCTGTCGAGGCTGCCCTCGAGATTGATGGGCTGGTCCTGGCCGAGGACCTTGATGGAGCCAGCGCCGGTGAGGGTGGTGTGATAGACCAGCGTCTCGCTCTCTTCATAGTTGAAGCGCAGCAGGACGCCGTCATCCTGGGCGAGGGCGGGGACGGCGGGCAATAGGCAATAGGCAATGGGCAATAGGGAACGGCAAACGGCGGACCGCAGAGATCGCAGAGAACGGCAGGCAACGGGCAACAGGGAACGGCTCAGAGTGCGTCGGGAAGTCGTGGGGCTCATGATAGCCTCCTTAACGGCGGGCAATTGGGAATGGCCAATGGGCAATGGGGAACAACG
The DNA here is from genome assembly GCA_965603135.1 of uncultured bacterium. Classification (GTDB taxonomy): domain Bacteria; phylum Armatimonadota; class Zipacnadia; order Zipacnadales; family UBA5352; genus CBFDBV01. The sequence goes on along the minus strand of CBFDBV010000009.1, from coordinate 14,360 downwards.
GAGGCAGGCGGCAGCCAGGCCGTTGGTCGTTTCCGCATTCCCTATCCCCCATTCCCCATTCCCCGCCGCTCCATATACTGCTTCATCAGTCGCCAGGTGTCAAGCGCTCCGCCGACCTGTACCTGCGTGACCTCGCGCGGGCTGTAGGTGGCGAGCACGTAGGCCCGCGTCAGGCGCTCGGCGGCTCGCTCAGGCAACAGCACGTGCTCGGGCAGGGACCTGAGGAACTCCAGCGCGGTCTGGTCGGCCTCGCGCTCGTAGCCGCGATGGGCCGTGTAGGTCTGGAAGGCCCGATAGACGTAGGCTATCACCTGGGCGGGAGCGAGACCGTCGGCCAGGCCGCGGTCAAATATGTTGACGAAGGGGTCATCGGGGAGGTTCTCGGGCCCGATGCGAGCGCCAGAGCCAAGGCGCGCCAGCCAGGCGCGGATGCGCGCGACGAAACGCGCCAGGACCGCCGCCAGGTAACGCGGAACCCGGGCAAGCTCGCGCAAGCCCTGCGAGATGCGGCGGCGATGGGCGATGACGAAGATGAGGATGGCAACCCCGGCCGCGGCGAGCAGCAGCCAGAGGAGCAGCCGCGCGAGGCCGCTCAGCTCCGGGGGCGGGCGCTCAGAGGGTTGCGCGCGTTCCTCCCCGGCACCGCCCTCTCCCTCGCCGGAACCCTCTCCCTCAGCCTCGCCGGGGACCTCCCAGCCGCCGAACGGGCCGGGGGCTTTGCGCTGGCCGGCGCCCTCTCCGTTCTCATCTTCATCGCCGGCGCCCTTCTCCTCGCCCTCCTCCCCTTCCGCTGCGCCCTGCTCCTCGCCACCGGGTTGCTCGCCCTCGGGACCGAGGCCCTGGGCTGGGCCCTTTTCAAGGCCGGGACGACGGGCGTCGGCGATCCACTGGGGAAGCTGCGCGATGCGCTGGCCGATCTCGCCCGTGATCCTGGTGCGGGGCAGGAGGGCGGAGAAGATGACGATGGCGAGGACGATGAGGCTGCTGGCGACAATCCACGCGGGCGTCACCGCAGGGGAGAGCGAGATGCCGCGGCGCCGCACGCTCATGCGCAGCGCGGAGAGGTTGGTGAGGGCCAGCAGCGCCAGGGCGAAGAGGACATAGAGCGACATACACCAGAAGGCGGTACGCGCGTGAGAGCCGGTGTCGCCGAGGACGCGCTGGCCGATGGCGAAGAGCACCAGCGCGGCCAGCGAGAGCCACAATACCATCCGACCGGGATGGCGCGGGCGCACCTGAGCGTGATCCACATCCTCGGGCGGCTCCTGCCGGCCGGGTCGCTGCCACTTCTCGGTGAGCAGCGACCAGACGCCGCCCTCCAACTGCACCTCGACGTTCTCCTCCAGGGTCGCCTCTCGCGTGACCACGTGGGCGGCCCACCAGACGAGCGCGACCACCGACCAGTTGAAGAGGAGCGCCAGCCCGCGGCCGCCCTCGTTGACCGCGCCGAGCAGCCCGCCGCTGCGGCCCGTATACACCCAGATGAACATCCCGACCGCGCCCGCCAGCAGAGCGGAGTAGTAGCCCGCCACCGCCGCGCCGCCGTACTTGGTGCGGATGCGGGCGATACCGATGGTGGCGAGCAGGAACCAGAACACCACCCAGCGCAGCGGGCCTACCGCCCCCTCACCGGCAAGGCCGGCGCGCAGCTCAATCAGGTAGTAGAGCAGGCTGCCGAGCAGGCCGAAGATGCCGATGGGGATGGCGACCTCCGTCAGCCAGTCAAAGTCAGGCGGCGGGCGGTAGGGCTCCGCCTCCTGCGCCGGCGGGTGTGCGACCTGTTCGTGCTCAGAGGCTGATGACATTGAGATGGGCCTCGCTGGCGATATGCAGCACGCGCACGCCCTCGGCCTCGAGAGCGCCGCGCGCGCGGTTGAAGCTGTCGGCATTGTCAATGATCATAAGCACGACGGTGAAGCCGGAGTTGCGCAGCCTGACGGCCTCCGTCAGCAGCTCCGCGGAGACGCCGGGCACAATGAGAATCGTCGAGGCCTCACGCGGCCAGCCCCGATACTCCTCGGCGATGAGCTGGGGCAAGGTGAGGGCCTCAGAGAGCCGCAGGCGAGCCAGGGCGCGCATTATCAGACGAACCTGATACTCGCCGCGGCGCACCGGAATGCGGACGGGCGAGAGGCGGTCGGAGCGCTCGCGATCGCGCAGGAGTTGGTGAACGCGCTGGCGGGTGGGGGCCTCGACGCGCTCGGGCTGCTCGGGCATCACGTCGGAGGCGTCGCCGCCGTTGGTGGTCAGGCCGACCTGCTGCTTGCGGTCGGCCAGGTGCGAGGCGATGGAGGCGACCGCAGTCACAGCCAGCTCCGCGCGCTCCGGGTCGCCACCCTCCCAGGCCGCGCGGCCGAAGTCCAGCACCAGGTGGGCGCCGATGAGCGTGGAGGCCTCGTAGAGACGGGAGTGAAGCTCGCCGGTGCGCGCGGTGGCCTTCCAGTGGATGCGGCGGAGCGGATCGCCGGTGCGGTACTCGCGCACGCCGGCGAGACGGGTGGGGTCCTCCAGCAGCCGGCGCCTCACCACGGTCTCGCCCAGCGGGCGGAAGGTGGGGATGGCGTACTTCTCGAGCGGGACCACGCGCGGGTAGACCGTGACATAGTGCGGCTTGGCGCCGGTGGCGAAGCGGCGGTTGAGGCCGAAGAAGTCGCCGGTCTCGAAGAGCACCGGGCCCACGCGGAAGTACCCGCGCCGGGCGCAGTCGAGCCGATAGCGCAGACGGCAGGAGGCGAAGGGCATCAGCAGCGTGGCCCGGGCGAAGGCGCCGGAGGCCTTCAGGCCACGAGGCACGAGGTCCTCGGCGACCAGCCAGAGCGTCGGCAGGGGCTTGTCATTGCGCACCGCCACGGTGACGACGATGCTCTCGCCGACCTGCACGTCGCGGCGGGTGGAGTGCCGCTCGGTCGCCAGGCTGTCGAGCGCCGACCAGGTCATCAGATACGAGATGAGGCTCAGCGCGCCCAGAGCATAGAGCGCGAAGGCAAAGAAGCTCAGGCGCATCACCACCGCGGCCAGGAGGAAGCCGACGGCCGCAACGGCCAGCACTATCCGCTGCCAGCTCATCTCTCCGCTCGCTCAACGGGCGCAGGTATGCCGGAGATCAGCCCGTCAATGATGTCGCGTGAGGTCCGGCCGCGCAGGCGCGCCTCGGAGTTGACGATGGTGCGATGGCATAGCACCGCCTCGGCGACGTACTTGATGTCATCGGGGATGACGAACTCGCGGCCCTCCAGCGCGGCGAGCGCCTGCGAGGTGCGATACAGGCCGAGTGAGGCGCGCGGGCTCCCGCCCAGCGCCAACTCCTCGCAGCGCCGCGTGGCGTGCACGATGCGCACCAGATACTGGCGGACCTTCTCGTGAACGAAGACCTCGCGGATCGCGCGCTGGGCCGCAACGAGTTCCTCGGACGAGGCCACCTGCTCGACATCGTCCACCGGGTGGCTGAGCCTGAGCCGCTCCAGCATCTCGTTCTCGTCAGTGAAGGACGGGTAGCCGATGTCCAGGCGCATAAGGAAGCGGTCGAGCTGGGCCTCGGGCAGGGGGAAGGTGCCCTCGTGCTCGATGGGGTTCTGCGTAGCGATGACGAAGAAGGGCTGGGGAACCTGGTAGGTGACACCGTCCACGGTCAGTTGCCGCTCGGCCATGGACTCCAGCAGCGCGGCCTGAGCGCGCGGCGTGGCGCGGTTGAGCTCGTCGGCGAGCACGATCTCGTTGAGCACCGGCCCGGGCCGGAACTCGAACTCCACCGTCTTCTGATTGAAGACCGAGACGCCGGTGATGTCCGAGGGCAGCAGGTCGGGCGTGCACTGGATGCGGGCGAAGGAGCAGCCCAGGGACCTGGCGAGGGTGCGGGCGAGCATAGTCTTGGCCACGCCCGGGACGTCCTCGAGCAGCACGTGCCCCTCGCAGAGCAGGGAGACGAGCGTGAGGCGGACGGGCCCGCGCTTGCCCACGATGACGCGCTCGATGTTCTCGATGATGCGACGGCCGAGTGCGGCGACATCAGCCAAGTGAGGTCACTCCTCTGATAGCATGCCCTTGTCGCGGAGCCAGTCGCGGACTTCGGCGATGAAGCGAGTCGCTAGCTGCAGGGCTTCGTCTGTCTCGGCCTCTCCTATGAGGCCGAACTCCTGGTACTGCGACCGGTTGCGCTTCTGGCGGGCTATGTTGAAGTAGTCGGCCTCGTCTTGCCACCTACTCGCGTCTACCAGGGCCAGGAAGGCGAACACGGTCTGGTGGTGCGCGCCCTCGCCGATGGTCCTGTAGCCTTCGGCTGCCATGAGGGCTTGAGCCGCGCTTCTGGCTGCCTCATACGCGAGGTTGTGTCGGACCTCGGCTGGGTTATCCGCAACCGAAGCGGCAGCCAAGTTGGCATCCGCTCCCGCGATCACTCCCTCAATGTCGCCCTGCGAGAACCGGCTCGTGCGTATCCGCATCTGCTTCAGCAAGTTGTCGTAGGACATGCTCATCTCCCCTCAGGAATACCTTTGCGCCTGCCAGAACGCGAGTGAGGAAGGCGTTATCGTCGAGTGCTCTGGATCGGAACTCGTGGGGCAGGTACGTGATTGGGTTGACCACGCGTCCCGTGGCCCTGACTGCAACTCGGATGGCTCGTACCAGGCGCATTCCTGGGATGTCGCCGACGACCATGAGGTCCACGTCGCTGTTGGGGCGGTCGTCGCCGGCGGCAAGGGAGCCGAAGATGAAGGCGGCCTCTATGCCCTCCTCGTCGGCGAGCTGTTCGCGCAGCACCGCCACTATGCCCGTGGCGTACATCACCATCGTGCGCAGGCTACGGAGCAGCGGGAAGTCCTCCTTGAGGTAGTAAGGCTTGGCGCGGCCAAGCTTGCCGGCCTCCAGCATGCCGATCTCCTCGAGGCGCGCCAGCTCGCGGCTGACCGCCGTCGGCGACAGACCCAGCTCTCGTGCCAACTCAGCACCGATGATCGGCTCCGTCGGGCGGCTGCATATCCGGCCTATGACCTTCGCGCGCGCGTCTGAGCCCAGGAGCTTCCTGAGCGTCCGCTCGCCCCACGTCTCTCGTGCCTTTGTCATAGCTATCACCAGCAGGTATTATACACGATTTGTGTTGTTAGCAACACAAATTGTGTATCGTCAGGCGAGACCCAGCGCACCAGAGGGGCCGGCTGCAACGCAGACGGGTCTCATGAGGGCTCACCTCGCATCCGTCGTCCACGGCATTGGCGGGCCCGCCTTCGCCAAGGCTTCGGCGGACAGGCTTGGAAGCCCACCCTACGGCAGGTTGTGAAACCGGCTCTAGTCCGGGCGGCGAAGGGTCTCCAAGAAGTTGCCGCCCAGGAGGGCGCGGACGTCGGCCTCGAGCTGCTCGGCGGTCAGCGTCCAGCCCGCCGCGAAGAGGTCCAGGTACTTGTCGGTGAGGACCTTCGCCAGGATCGGGCGGAAATGCCGCCACTTGTAGACGAGCTGGTCCAGGATGCGGCAGTCCGAGTGCTGCGCCACGAAGCTCGGGCCCAGCAGCTCCACCCGCATTCGCGTCATCTCCTCGATCAGGCTGGGATCGTTCAGGAACCACCAGCAGCCGAAGGGCATCAAGTTGGGGAACTTGCGCGCGGCCACGCATAGCTCGTGCTGATTCTCGCGCGAGAGGAGCGTGACGAGGAAATCGCAGTCCGGGTGCGCCTCGCACATACGCTCCAGAGAGCCGACGTCGCACTTGCCCACGCCATCGCCGGCAAGCTGGAGGGCGGGGTTGACCTGGCGCTTGACGCCGAGCATCGGCGCGAAGGGCACGCCCAACTCCCGGCACGTGGGCACGATGGCCTCGTCTATCAGCCGCGTGGTCGGGCTCTCGTCGGGATAGCGGAAGTCAGCCTCCAGCGACACGGCCAGATACACCGGGCGCATCTTCGCCGCCCAGTCCATCAGGAAGCGGCGGACCTCGGAGAGCGTGTCGCCGGACAGGTCCGCAGCCACCTCGTAGCCCCAGCCCGCCAGCCTCGGGTGGGCCTCCTCCCACTTGACCAGGATCGGGTCAATGCGCAGAGCCGCCAGGAAGCGCTCGTCAGTCTCCGCCCCCTGCTGCTCCCAGATGGCGCGCTCGGCATCGTCGAAGGGGTCGTTCGTCATAACCACCTTCTCGCAGTTGGCCGCCGCGAAGACGCGGTCAATGTGCTCGTCAACCGTGGTGGCGGTGAAGAAGTCGCGGTACTCGGCCAGGTCGCGACTCTCAACGTCCAGCCCGAAGGCCTGGAGAACCGTCAGCACGCCGCGGCGGGCCTCGGCGATGGGGCTCTCGTCCAGGAAAAGGCTGCGCCAGATGTGATCGGCCTGCTCGCGCTTGGTCATCGCGTAGTACTGCTCGGGAGTGACCGAGCGGTTGGTGCGGCAGACCTCGGCGATGAGGTAGTGGTAGGTGACCAGCTCGTCGAAGCCCCAGAGGAGCAGGTCGCCGAAGCGGGCCGAGTAGAGGTGGGTGTGCACATCCACGGGAATCGGGGTCTGAAGACAGACGCGCTCGACCTCGTTGGCAATCTCGGAACGGGTCCGAAGCACTGCTGGACCTTGAGCCGGTATGGTCATGTCTCTCCTCCTCGTCAGTGACTGTTCGGCGAGGATATATTGCGCCCCGCCGGGGCTGAGACCTCCCGCGCGAGCAGGAACTCCGCAAGCGCCGGCGGAAATGCGGGATAGATGGGTCAAGAGAGACGGTGCAATCAGCCGGAGGCGGTGGCCCTGGTGGTCAACCCGCGGGCGGGCGGCGGGAAAGGCGCCCAGAGCTACGCTGAGGCCGCTGAGATCCTGCGCGCCCACGGCATCGAGGCCGCGTCCTTCGAGACCTCGCCCGAGGCCGGCGCGGACGTAGCCGCACAGGCGGCGCTGAGCGCGGGCTCTGAGGAGATCTGGGTGGTGGGCGGAGACGGCACGCTGCGGCCGGCGCTCGCGAGCATCGTCGCGGCGGACGCGGTGCTGGGCGTCATCCCAGCCGGCACCAGCAACTGCCTGGCGATGGAGCTGGGCACGCCGCCGGAGGTGCGCGCAGCCGTGGCGTGGTTGCTGGAGCAGCCGATCGGGCGGATGGACCTGGGGCGATGTGACGACCAGCTCTTCTCGGTTCGGGTGGGCATCGGGCTGGAGGCTCTCGGTGCGCGCATCGCCGAGCGCGACAAGCGAGGGCTGGGCCCGCTGGCGTACGTGCTGGCAGGCATCAAGGCACTTCGCGAGGGCCAGGCAACGCCGGTGGTTATAAGAGCGCAGGGGGAAACCGTCTACGAGGGCCGCACGCTCACCGCCATCGTCTCAAACGTGACGCTGCATCCGATGCTGCGCTTCCTGGGACGCGGGCGAGCCAATCCCGCCGACGGGACGCTGCACATCACCATCGTTGAGGACGCGCCGGCGCTGGTGCACCTTGGCGACTGGCTGATGGGCGCCGCCCACGATGAGCCGCACCTGCAACGCATCGTCGAACATCGGGCGCCTGCCTTCGAGATAGAGGCGGGGCGCGAGGTCGAGGTTCACCTGGACGGCGAGGCCACCGCGCGGGCCAGACGCCTGAAGATCGAGTGTCTGCCGGGGCATATCAAAGTGCGCGGGAAGGTCGGACGCTACTGGTCACCTACCACAGGTATCTCACGCAGCGGAAGGACAACGAAGCTGCTCTCGGGGACACCGGAGTTGATGATGTAGTCAAAGAAGCGGATGTGCATCACCACGTTGGACTGCTCGTCGCGCACCTCGATGCTCTCTGGCAGCAGCGCCCGATCGGCGACCCAGGAGTAGCGACGGATCACAATCCGTGGTGGCATCGGCAAGTCGGCACGCAGTATCTCCTTGCGATCCGGTCCGTCCCCCTGCTTGACCGTCATCTCCCGCGCGAGTTCGACCTTTCCGGCAGTGAACTCAGTGCGCGTTACCAGGGCCACCCAGAGGCCGGGCGCGACCTCAGTGAGCATCTCATACCTGGTCATCGCAATCTGCTGGTCATCGGGCCCGTAGAAGATGCTCTGCAACGGAACGTGGCGGGCGGCGTCAATCCACTTGCGCACCTTGCCAAGGGCATGGCCGAAGAGGTGCGCGGGCGGCTCGGGCGGGAAGATGTCCACTACGTCGCACTGCGCTCCGTTGAGCGTTTCCTCTCCGACGTAGGTCGGCTGACGAACTCGGCCGCTGGTCAGATCGAGAAGGCCCTTCAGCCAGGGGTCCAGCTCGGGCACGTTGCCGGTTCCGTAGACTCGAGAGACAGCCGGCGGCGGGTCCACGGCACTGAGGTCGGTGCGGTGCAGTCGGCGCAGGAAGGGGTTGTAGTAGGCCACGTCGTTGCCCGCGACCGTGTAGGCCATCCCCGTCTTGTGCTCGAAGAAGTCAATGCAGCGACGCGGGGCAAAGCGCGAACAGACCACGACCTTCGCTACGTCGGGGGCACGAAACAGGTAGTGAAGGCGCAGGACGATGGGCGGATGCTTCTCGAAGGTCAAGGTCGCTTCGGCGCGGCACTGCACGTCAGTCATGGGCTCGGTGCAGGTACGCACGTTGGCCAGCACTCGTGCCGCGTCCTTAGGCTCAGCAAGGGCTGGGCCTGCTAGCAGCAGACCAAGGAGCAGAACTGTGGGCATGATGGGACCTGGCCCCCTTACTCGCCTGTCTCCTTCCTCGCAGAGCGTGCGAGAACTCCGGCCCTTGTCGCACTGGGACGCAGCAGCAATGCCAAGGCCGAATCTCACAGCTCCATGCTTACAACGCCGTGTGCCTCAGCGACCCCCATGTCGACGGTCTCCTCGTCAACGTTCGAGGTCCGGCTAGCAGTCGCGGTGACGGCACAGGTTCCCGCTATCTGCACGACACCAGCGCCCTCAATAGTGACCCCTATCCCGTAGCCCGACGAGTCTCCGAACTCGGCACCCGTGGGGCCCTCCCACCTGGCGATCGCGCTCTGCGGATCGTTCGGGAGTGGCCGCTTCAGAGTGATCCCGAGTGAACCACCACTGGCTGTCGCGCTGGCCGTTGCGCTACAGGGGCTCACGTCCTCGCACAATGCCCAATAGAGTACGCTGACCGTCAAGAGAGCGGCAGCCTCCACGTCCTCGGGAGGGTCAGCGTCCTCACCCTCGTCCAGGATCCACGTTCTGGTGCCCGTGCCACCAGCCTCGGCACTCTTGGTGCCCCCGCTCACCGGCGTGTTGACGCCGTCGTCGGGGCGATTGAAAGCTTCTTGCAGCACCGTGCAGGTGCCGGTGCCGCCAGCCCCTGTGGCCTCCATGACCCAGTATGTATCCAACGGCGGTCCGCCGCCCACCTGCTTCTGGGGTGGGACCAGCGTCCAATCCCACGTGACTTCGCCATAGTGACCGGCGGAGACTGGTAGCGCTGTAGCTACGAGCACAAGGACCGTCAGACTGCACTCGAGCTTCATGATGCGCACCTCCTGTGACCCCATTCGACTGGGCTTGATGTGAACGCAGGCACACGTCTGGTCCACTGTGTCAGAGCTCCGCCAATGCGTCCCCCGAAGCGGCAGCGCCCGCGTTGTCGGTAGGTGGATCCTGGTCCTCGTTAGATCGGCGTTCTGCCAGGGCTTCGGCAGCGCAGCTCACCGTTACGGAAACGCTAGCGGCCCCGGTTAATACGGTCGACACGGAGAATGCGTCTGAGACCGCGTCCGAGTTGCCTAGCTTCGGCGGATCGTCATCTGTCGGAAAGGAGCCACCGCGGGGCCTCCCGGGGCCCGGTGCCTCTGCGAGACTATCCTGGCCTTCACCAGAGAGGTCTGTGAGTGAGTAAGACCCTAGCGTGCAACTCGCAGAGCATCCCTGGGTTGCGCCGCAAACGACAGCGAATGAGGACGAAGCCGTCCCTGAAGCTGATGCGGCGATGTCGTCAGGTGGGTCATTGTCCGCGCCGGGGTCCTCTTCCCATTCGCGGGTGATCGTCTTGCTTGCCCACGCCGCCGAGTGACAACTGCTGCTCTCAGTAAAGGGACCCCCGAAGATGCGGTGATCATATGCCTCGGCCATGGCCGTTGCCTGGGCGGTCCCGTCGCCTCCAGGGTCGCCGCGCGCCTGAGCTCCGGCGCTGCGCTGATAGCCGACCCCTTTGAGTGCCTGCGGCGCACCCTCTGTTGTGGTTGTGCCCTGATGTGTGGCTGCCTTGTAATGCCCCGCCTCAGCAGGCGCGCCCATGCTCGCGGCCAATGTGAGCCATACCAATGCCGCTGTGTGTCCGGTGACTAACCTCATGTGTGTCACGCTCCCTTGCGAGTCGGTGTCAGTAGGCTACGGCAGACGGCGACCCAGACACTAACCTGGGCAGTACGAACAAGGGCTCCAATAGAAACAGGGCGCGGTCGTTAGCCTCGGCGCCCGGCGCGAGAAGATCGCTGACGAATCTGTGCTTGAACCTCTCTTGCTGTTGCTGCATCCACTGCGCGCTACGCTCTTCGTGCTGCCTACCGATTCGCTCCAGAACGCTCACATATTGGTCGTACTCCTCAGTGCGCGGCGCCTTCGTGAGCGACAGCAGAAGGCTGCTAAGCAGGTTAACGGCAATGTCCAAGACCTGCAGGGCGGGCCTTTGAGGGTCACTGCTCAGCCGCGCTTGGCCCCTTTGGGCGTACTCCTTGGCTCTGTTGCATCGGTCCGGGATCTGTGCTTGCACCTCCGCTATTTCCCGTGGCGTTAGCGGGCGCTTGAGGCCTGGGGTCAGGGCGTTTGTCGCTGACCGTTCCCACCTTGAGCGACATTGCTCTACGGCTCGCTCGATGTCGTCAGCCCCCTCTTCGGGGAGAGCCTCGCGCAGACCGGAGGCGGCGATCTCGACAAGGATGGGAACCTGTTCGAGCAGCGCCTGAAGATGAGCAGCCGCCTGTCCTTCTGACTCTCGCGCTGCGAACGCCCGGCACTTCCTTGCGAGGGCCCACTTCATGGCTTCCATCGAGAGCGAGGCGTCGGCGAGGGCGTCACTCGCCCCGGGAACGTAGTCCTCGTAGCCCCGTGCCAGGGCAGTGAAGCTCTCCTCGAAGGCCGCCACGCGGTCCTCACCCAGCGGCTTCGTCAAGCCGTTCAGTAGCCCAATGCGCACTCCCTCGACATAGGTTTGCCACTGCTCGTCGCTCCACTTCGCGCAGTGCTCCTCAAGGGCCTCAAGGGCAAAGGCGCACATGGCCTCAACCTGCGCGGCCACCTCCGGGCTGGCTGGCTCTCGTACAAGTGGCTCGGTCTGCGCCTCCTGACCAAGTGCTCGGGTGCTCCAGGCAATCATCGCCACGCACGCGAGTGCCCACACGAGCACAGACTGGAAGCCTGCACCACGGGCAGGCCGGTGTACGGCAGAGTGTTCTTGACATACCGAAGCGATTCGCATCTCACTGTTGCCCGGTGGCGGCGCCCTCCTCCTTGCTGGCCTCCAGAGCATCCACGAACAGGTTGGCCAGCCTACCATGCGTCGAGTCGGGGGCGGCTTGCACAGCCTGCTGGAACTCCGCAAGCGCCTGCTCCTCTTCTCCCTGCTGGAACAGGAATGAGCCCAGAGTGAAGTGAGCGGTCGCGGCTCGCTCCCCGTCCGGCGACAACTCCAGTATGCGCCGATAGGCCTCTGCTGCTGTCGCGTCGTCTATGAGGTCAACGTGTAGCTCCGCCAGGCGCTGAAGGGCGTCAAGCTGAACCTCCCCCTTGCCCACATCCGCAAGTGCCCTGAGGATGCAGAGCGTGAGCAGGGGAGAGCCATCGGGGCCCAGCCCGCCTTTCATGCGCAGGTTGAGTAACCCCTTGAGCGCTGCCTCGCTTTCCGCTGCTGGCCGGCCGGCGACGAGTGCCTCGACACAGAGGGCCGCTGCTGTGCGCGCGCCTGGCCAGTCGGCGAGGTGTTTGCAGGTCTGCCACGACACCCACTGAAGAGCAGCTTGCGGGGCGTTGGGCAGCGTTCCGAGCGTCTGGTGTAGTGACTGCTGCAAGTGCTGGAGACCGGCGACATACGCGGGCCAGTCCGGCTGCTCGGCGTCCAGGCGGCCGCACAGCTTCGCGTATTCCTCGCCAACCGCCTCCGGCTGAGTGCGCGAGGAGTCGTCTGTGAGCATCTCCGGCACCGGCAGCAAGGGCATCATCCGGTCAAGGAAGATGCCGCTCAGGTTAGCGTCCGGGCTGCGGTGCTTGCAGATACGGATAGTCAGGGGAAGGGGGCCGGTCAGCAGGAAGCGGAAGTACACGCCGGCTGCAAGGTCGCTGGCGCGCGCGACAGCGAGGGGAGTGGCATCCTCGGCCTGGGTCAGCACGACGCTGAGATCGCGGGGGTGTTCCGTGCTCGACCAATCCGGGTCCATGATGTAGAGGCTGAGCAGCCACTTGCCCTGAGGGACCACGAGGTCGGCTATGAGGTCAGGGCCACGAACCTGGAAGTCGTACTGCTCCCCGTAGTCGTCTCGCCATGCGATGGTGCGGCTTCTGCGGAAGGGATCGCGCAGAGCCGTGGGACTGTCGCTGTTCGACTTGTCGATGTAGACTTTGGCGGTCTGCGTGGGATCGGCGGTGCGGAAGCGGAGCGCCAGCGGCCACTCCGGCCCGCCTGTGATCTCGTACTCCATCATTGCGCACAGAACGTAGGCGCCTCTGCCATACAGCCCCGGCCAGTCGCCGCGCGTCGCACGGTCTTCGCCGAGGAAGAAGGCACGGCTATCGAGGGCCCCCTTCTCTGCTTGCGCTTTCAGCACGCTCTCCACTACCGGGGCATCGAAAGGCTGTGTCGGGGTGTCGCTCACCAAAGCGGCAAACCACTCGAGTGCAGCCCCATTGTCCCGCGCTGCCGAGTTCAGCAACACGGCTTCCTCCGCCACCGCCCCAAGCATGCGGCGGTCCTCTTGTGCATGGCTGGTCAGGAGCTCGAGGCGTTCCCGTGCTGCCTCCAGGTGTCCGGCCTCGCGCAGTGCGGCGATAACTTCCCGCTCGGCTACCGGATCCACTCCGGGGGGGAAAGCGTGCTGTACAGGAGCACCGGGCAGGTCAAGCCAGAGAATCGGCATCCGTGGCGTGGTCACCGCTGCATCTGCATGGTATACCTTGAGCGCGAGCACGTTGGGTTCGTTCACAAAACGATAGTCAGGCGGGATAGTGAGCCGAGTGCCGGTCGGTTGGGCCGTTACAGCTACGGGGCCGAGACAGCCTGCGGAGGCGAGCGGCTTGCCGTTCAGGAACGCCTCGTAGTACGGTCCGATGCCCTTCAACTCCACTGCGAGATCTCCGACGCCCTCGGGCAGGGCGTAGGTGAGTCGAAACCAGCACCAGCCTGGCAGCAAGGCGTCGGCTATCTGGCCGCCGGGCTCCACACGCGGCCATTCGGAGTCGTCCACGTTGGGTCCCGACAGGTCGGCTTGCTCCTCCCCTGTGCTGCTGACGGCCCACTTGGCGTCAGACGGCGCCAGTGGGAATCCCACCGTGGGCTGGTCGTGCAGGCCAGAGATAGAGCGCTTTCGATTGACCTTCACAGCCAGGACGTTCTCGCCTGCTTGCGGCACGTCAGCGGGCGCAACATAGTACCGACGCGTGCGCCAAGCCGTACTGGCGTCCGTCGTGCTGCCGATAAGCTGTCCGTTTAGGTACGTCCAATCGAGGTCAGCGACATGGCCAAGATCGAGGTGAAGCTCGCGCCCAGTGAGGGATTCAGGGAGTTCGAAGTGCCAGCGGTACCATCCGTACGACGACTTGTGCTGCCGGAAATCAGGGTTGCGACTATCGGGGAGTGTGACGGGCGTCCACGAGGCGTCGTCTACGTCTGGGGCCGACCAGTCCTGGGCCGCATCCTTGTCCGCAAACAACCATAGCCACTGGCCGGGCTCAGCCTGCGCGCCGCCAACGCCCGCAAACACCAGCAGAACAAGGTAGGGCCCGCACGTCCTTCTCGTCGGCATCTTCCACCCCGTGCACGGCATCTGTTGCAGCATACCACCCCCCCCCGGTTTGTCAAGGGGGTCTTGCCTTGCCGCAGGCTGGTGATAGCCCGCGCCTCGCCGACCTCGAAGGCAAAGCCGGTGTCAACGCGGCCGTCCAGGATGCTGCCCAGCCTGCCCTCTTTGACTTCGGGATGGCAGGTCAGCATCGCGGCGCAGGTGATGTTGGCCTCCTGGGCGTCAGCCCCGGCTCCGGCACACACGCACAGCAAGACTGCACATGCCACAAAGCACTTCACTGGCGCTCAGTCCTTCGTCCTCATTCAGAGGACACGGAGACTTCTCTTCGCGAGCGCAACATTCCTGCGGAGCGTACAACGCTCCGCTTTGCGTGGGGCGGGAGCTTCTGATATAATCACGCAACGGTGTCGGGCTGGAAGCCCGACCTACGCGAATACTCGGGGATAGGCGTCCGGCGGGCGAAGGAGGACATCGGGATGTACAA
>CBFDBV010000008.1:0-27484 GCA_965603135.1 uncultured bacterium | reverse complement strand
GGAGAGGTCGCTGCAGGGGGTTGATGAAGCGCTGAGAGTGCCCAAGGAGCAACACAACTACACGGAGGAGGACATCACTGCCATCTTGCTCGTGGGCGGCAGCACGCGAGCGCCTCTGGTTCGGCGTATCGTTGAGAAGCGGTTCCCCAACACGGACATGCGCGGCCAGGAGGTCGGCATCAACCCGGATGAGATCGTGGCCATGGGCGCAAGCATCGTCGCCGTGGAAAAGGACCCGGACGACCCCCAGGTGCAGGAAAAGATCCTTGTTGACGTGACCGGGCACACCCTGAGCGTGGCTGTGTTGGACAGGAGGGTGCAGCGTGAGGTTCTCGAGCCGATAATCGCCAAGGAGACGCCGATCCCGTGTCGGGCGTCACACATGTTCGAGAGCGCTGGCAACTTCACGCCCAAGTCCCGCATCCGCGTCTTCCAGGGCGAGGGCACGGAGATTGACCCAGAGGCCGTGACGATGATCGGCGAGTTCTCCATTGATATCATTCCGATCCAGCAGCCAACGCCTCTGGAGGTAGGCTTGGACCTCAACGAGAACGGGATACTGGTGGCGCACGCCACAGACCAGTTCACGGGCAAGCGGGTGCACATCGAGATCAACTACGAGGACAGCGCACAGCTATCAGCCGAGGAGCTGGAGCGGAAGAAGGCCGAGTTCCAGTCCCAGTTGGACGCTGTGATCGGACAGACGTACAACCCGCTGGAGGGCGGGCCAACTCCGCAGTCTCAGGCCATGCCCGCGGCGTACGGCGCGCAGGTGCCTCCGACGGGCGCGCAAGTCCCGCCTACCGTTGCTCAGATGCCCCCGGGCCCAGTGGCGCAGCCGGTAGACGCGACGGCCATGATGAACCCCGTTATGCGGTCTCTGTACCAGACGGCGATCAACAGTTTCGCCCAGATTCCGGCCGATCGCCAGCAGGACGTGCTCGCACTCGTGACGGAGATCGAGAGTGCCGCCAGGGCGGGGGATCAGCAGAAGATGATGAGCTACTTCCCGCGGCTGTCGGAGTTGATGGAGGGCGTGGGCTAGGCGTTCCGATGTGGCAGTGAGTGACGCCGGGACGCCCCTGAGCAGTGCCGGCGAGCGATGTTGGCAGCACCTGGCCGGTGTTTGGAGACCGCGGAAACGCCGTTGGCCGGCCGCGCGAGGGTTCGGAGATGGACATGACCGTGGTCAGACGGGACGTTGATGGTGAGTTCCTGCGCCTCTCGGACGACGGGGCAGGCCACTACGCCAAACGCCTTTCGACCGATACTGCGTGGAGCGTGTTCGACCCGCAGGACCTCGCTAGAGCGTCGGACGCCGCGGTGGAATCCGTTGACACCGACCTCGACGCCGCTACCTGCCTGGTGCACTACCACGCCTCCGTGCGGCCGCTGGACCTCGACAAACTCCGTGAGCTTCTACGCCTCAACGCTCCCCTCGCAGCGTGGCGGGTCTCCATACTGGCCTGGCACCTGTGCGAGCACCTGTCGAGCCTACATCAGGCCAGCATCCCGCAGCTCGTCATTCATCCGCAGCGAGTTGGGCGCGTGGGGGACCGGTTCGTCCTCCTTCCGACACTCGCCCCGGTCTTGGCCCCGGTCTCCCAGCTTCCTCCCAACGATGCCGGCGCGTGGCTTGAGTTCATTGATCCGGACGTCCTGAGAACGCGGGGCATGGACGAGGAGTTGTTGCCTGCGGGGGACGTCTATTCCCTTGGGCGGACGCTGGCGGCGATCTGCTCGGATGCCTGGCAGACACCGAGCCAGGAAGATGCTCTGACGCTTGCCGAGCGCCGCGTGGAGGCCGAGGAGCCCGATTGCCCATGGCCGCTCCCCGAGAACCTGGCTGCCCTGCGGCCCTTGATCAAGGGAATGTGCGCGCGGAGCCCGGCAAGCAGGGCGGAGCTCCACCAGCTTGTTGCGGAGATAGAGGGCCTGGTTGAGAGTCTCGATGCAGAGGCCCGTATCCTGCGGGCGCTGTCCCTGTCTGGAGTGAAGGTGGAGAGGGAGCTGGAAGAGGCGGAGGCTGTCCTGGACGATCTCCGCGATGCGCACGACGCGGGCCTGTTTGGCTGCTCGTCCGTGGCGGTTCATGTCCTCACTGCCGATGTGGCCATGGCTAAGAGCTCCCCGGACTGCAACCGGGCCCTCATCGAACTCAGCCAGGCAGAGACGCTTGCGCCGCTGGACGCCGAGATTCAGCTTCGGTTGGCGCGGGCCTACCTGCGGTCTGACACGCTGCCCGGGCACATGGTCCTGAGCTCTGAGCGCTATCAGCGTGCCGCCGGGCTCTCGCATTGGCGCGCAGACATCCTGGCCGAATGGCAGCCGGTGCTCGAGCGCCTCGCCGATCCGGACCTTGTACTGGAGCACAGCCGATCAGTTCCCCGTGAGCAACGTCCGCGCGACCTCGTGTATCTGCGGACCCGCTGCCTGCTGGACCAGGGCCTGAATCCGGACGCGTGGCACGAGGTCGCACATAGCTTCCAGCAGTCTGCTTTCGACGAGGAGCTGTACCAGTTGGCACTGGAGGTCGCCCAGCCCATAGACCGGGGGTGGCTCATGGAGTGGATGCAGGCATTCCGCGACGCCCCCGGGTTCGCGGCGCCTGTTTCTATCGTGTGGGCGGTGATTGGGAATCGTCTCAATGCTGATCAATATCTCGCGATAGCGCGGGCCTACACTCCCGAGATGGGGAGCTAGATCATGTTCGGCAACTGGCTTCGGCGGTGGCGTATCCGGAGGCACTCGAGGCGTCTCTGGCAGTTCGTCGGCCAGGGCGAGATCTCTGCGGCGCTAGAGTTGTACGAGCAGAGACTGGCTCCCGAGGCAGCGGAAGTACCAAAGCCCGTGCGCGCGGCCTACCACTTGCACCGCTGGCTGGACCAGCGTGAGAGCGGCGATCTCCAGGCCGCCAAGCGAATGGCGGCGGAGGCGCCGCAGGACAGCCACGTCCAGCAGGTCTGGTCTCTGCTGCAACGCCTTCGGAGGCAGGTCCATCTGGCTCGGGCCATCGAGCAGCAGGATCCTGAGCTTCTGAGTGCGCCGCCCACTCCAGGCGCAAGCGAGGGCGAGCAGGCTCTGGAGGATGTGGGGCTCGTCGTCCTGCGGCTGCTGGGCTTGAGGCCGGATGAGGCATCCAGAGAAGAGCTCAGCGCGGCGGCGCACAGTGCGCTCGCTCCTCTGCCGCCGGCCGAGGCACTCCCGGAGCCGGTCCGGGGAGTGCGAGCTCACGTGTGCGTCTGGGCGTGGGCGACGCTCCAGCGGTACGAGCAGATCGTCCGGGACACCAACACGCTCGCGGCATTGCCGCAGGAACGCCGCGAGGAGGTCGCCCGTTCGGCGGCGCTCCGTTGGGCCCAGGACGCTCTTCCGCAGGGCGAAGTCGGCCCGGCCATCGAGGCCCTCGGGAACCTGCGCAAGCTTCTGAGCCCCGAGCAGGTTCGGGCGGTTGCGTTGCGCCTCGGCCTCATGGCCTGGGCAGCAGACGCGTCCTCGGCCTCGCTGCACTGGTTCACCCACCTGTTCGAGAGTACGAGCGACAGTGATCCGCGATCGTGGCGGTGGACCCTTCTTCTGGCGATGGCCATCGCTCAACTCCGGTGTGCCAGCTACGCAGAGGCCCGGAGGGTCCTGGACGGTCTGTCGGAGGAGCTGTCATCTGCCGACGAGGCCTGGAAGGCCGGGGCAGAGGGCCTGGATCTGCGGGAGCGGGCGCTGTGCCAGGTGCGCTACCTCCTCGCGCTTTCCTTCCTGGCAGCGACTCGTGACTGGGCCACCCCGTCCGGTCTGGATGACGCTGAGAGCCGCGAGTCCGACCGGGAGATCCTGGTCAGGAACCGGTCGCTCTGGGGGGCTCTCCGGGAGGAGCTATTGCTGGCGGTCCAACGACTGGAGGCCTCCCCCGCGGCGCTTGCCTGGCGGGCGCATCAGCTTGCTGGCCTGATCGCCTATGTGGACCGTAACATCACCCTCGACCTCGACCAGATTGACCTGTTCTCGGCGGCCATTGACTACATCGAATCTGAGACGGCCCGCACCCAGTTGAGGGCCATTGAGGGCGACTTGCTCTCAAAGGCCAAGGCCACTGAGGAGGCCATCAACCTCATTCAGCGCAAGGAGTGGCGCCTTCTCCGAGAGCACAATGACACGGTCCTCACGGCCCTCGCGGATGCCATTCCGTCGTTGGTGCGCGCAATGGTCTACATGACCCTCTGGCAGGCCGATCCGACTTACGATCCTCTGCCTGATCTGTACCGCGTCCCCTTGCAGCCGTCCGACGAAGCGCTCATCGGCCAGTGCACCGCGCAGGTGAGAATCAGCCATGCCCTGCGGCAGCTCGCCCAGGAGTGCATGCGGACAGAGCCGTCGGGGCAGGCGCCGCCGGCGCTTGAGCCGCTCATGGAGTTCGACGAGAGAGTGGGACGCACCGCGGCGCTGGCGCTTGCGACCGTGAGCCTACGGGACAATGATCTTGGGGCCGCTGAGGCGGCCCTGGCCGAGATCGGCGAGGCGGGCGACACCGACGTCGTCACGTACTTGAGGTTCTACCTGGCTTGGCGGAAGGGAGACACGCGAGAGTGTCACCGGCTCGCGGACGCAGACGAGGGCGTTCCGAGTCTGCTTCCCCCCGATGCTCCGTGGCAGGATGCGTTGCTCGTGCGCCGGCTTGTCGCGGCGCTCAGTGAGCCGAATGAAGGCGAAGCCGAGAAGATACTCGGCAAGCTAGAGAGCCGCGCCCGCGAGGGAACTGGCCTGTCCACGGTCTTTGTGCGATTCGGCGTGTGGCTCCTGGAGCGCCGCGAGCCACGGCTGACTCAGAGGCTTGTGAGCGTCGCGCAGCGGGAAACGCTGACCTCGTCGTGCAGCCCGCAGGAGCGCGAGCAACTGGCCTGGGTCTGCCGGGTACTGAGCGTCTTCGTCGCAGCACAGCTCGGACAGTACACCGCCTGTCTGGATCGGGTGACCGAGGTCCTGGAGGGCGAAGTGCCGCAGCAGACGCCCTTCGGTACGAGGAAGGATTCACAGCGGGTCGCTGACTGGGTGAGCTTTCTTGGCTTGGAGGCAGAGCTGGCGCTGGCCGCCGAGTCGTCCGACGACCCGGCCACGCGCTTGCGCGCCGTACAGCGAGCTGTGGCACAGCGGGAAGAAGCACTTGAGAAGCAGCCACTCGTGCAGCCGTACGTGTTCCTGCTCCACGCCCTAGTCACCCACCTCAGCGCGGACATCCTTGTGGACGAAGCCACCATCATGAAGCTCCGCTATGCGCAGCATCACCTGCCGCTGGTCTCGCAAGCGGGCTTCATTGAGGAAGTCGTCGGGAGGCTGACGTGGCGCAAGCGGGTGATCGAGGAGTTCTGGAGGAGACTGAGTACTGGGGACTTCAAGCAGAGCCGCCTCATCTACCAGGAGGAGTTGCTACCCGATTTCGGGGAGCGCATGCCCCCCTCCATCGAGTTGGGCATCGTGATGGCAGACTGGGGCTCTGGGACCGGGACGACACAGGAGTTGCTGGACCGGCTGGACCTGCTGGAGCGGGAGGCCGCGGAGCTCAGCCGTGAGCTCATCGAGAAGGTCCGCAGTTACATCCTCGATGGCGACAAGGTACGCCACCTGATCCGCCTGCTGGAGGGCAACCAGTTTGACGAGCTGATCGAAGCGGCGAACACCGCAACGTGGGCTGACCTCGATCCGGGGCAGATGCCGGTGCCCGTGGCTGTGGTCCTGCTGTATGCCTACTTCAAGAAGAAGCAGGGCGACGAGGCCAGACGCATGGGCGAGGCAATGCAGGCTCAGAGGCTTGCCCCGTGGGTGAAGGACTACGGCTCGCTTTTGCTCGGCTACGTGCTCTTCGACCAGGAGGAGTATGCAGAGGCTGCCGCCGCGTTCGAGCAGATCAGTGTATCCGAGATCCTGGGGCACGATGCGGACAAGTACTGGGCCGCGGCGCATTTCTCAAACGGCATCCAGTTGCTCAAGGTCGGGCAGACCGAGCAAGCCTTCCAGGCGTTCGCGCGCTCGCTTCAGAAGCGCGGCGGCTCGGAGGAGAACGTCAACCTCGCGCCCCTGTTCGTTCACTTCGGCCTGGACGCGCTGCAGACCCAACACGGCAATCGAGCCGTCCAGGCATTCGAACTGCTTGAGCAAAGCCTCGAGGGCGTACCCCCGACAGCAGAGGTGGTCTACAATCGTCTAGTGGCCGAGATGGGCCGCCTCCTTTGCGAGGGGCTCATCGAGAGCGACATCCAGCACTTCGGTGGTGATCGCTTCCTGAAGGTTGTGGATCGCCTCGACGCGGAGAAGGAGCTCGCCGACGAGGGCGCGCGTAAGGCCCTGGAGCGAGACCTTCGCATACTGGCCATCTGCCAGCAGTTGCGCGCTGAGGAGAGGCGTCCGAAGGAGGCCCGGCAGAGCCAAAGCGACTTGCGGAAGTACTTGGCCAAACAGGTGAAGGCCCTCCAGACGCTGTCAGGCGAGGATGATCACCAGGACCCCGTCCTGTTCGTGCTCCGAGGGCTGATGGAGCTGATGCTGAAGTCCAAGCCATCGAAGGATCGAGCGCTCGAGTACTTCGAACAGGCCATCAAGCTCGGAGTAGGATCCCAGCGGCTAACCGAGTTGATCCAGCGACACCGATCCCTCCTGGAGGAGGCCGCCAAGAAGCACCGGGAAGCTCTCGACATGTTCGATGAGTACCTCGCCAGTGGCTCGGTGCCGGCGGAGGTGCGATCGCAGTTTGTGCGCAGTGACGATCTCGTCGCGCTCTATCGCCTGACCAGGAGGTACCGGCCGCATGACGTGGTGACCCCGCAGTATGAGAGCGGTGTGGACCTGTTGGCCTCGCGGCTCAAAAAGCTACTGGACTACCTCGAATCGCCGGATGCGCAAGGGGATGAAAAACTCCAGCAACGCCGCGCCCAGTTGCAGGAGCACCTCGAGGAGCTGTGCACGGCTGAGAAGGAACTGCTCCAGATCGAGAAGGAGGTCCTGGACATCGTGGCCACCAGGATTCGGGATGAGACGCTGGGCACAACATGAAGTGACTACCGCCCGGCCCAGCGCCGATCCAGGAAGCGTCAGGGAGGTAACACAGAGATGAGTACCGAGCAGTCTCATGAGGAGCTGTTGAGGCAGGCGCTGGAGATCGCCATACGCAACAACCAGCAGATCCGGCCGGGTACGCCGATGGCCGAGCTCAAGTCGGCCATCGAGACGGCCCTCAACTCACTGCCGCCGCTCGAGTTCGAGCAGTTCGCCGAGGCCACGGGCGACACCGAGGCGGTGCACAGGCTGGTAGACAACGCGCCCGAGCTGGCCGGCTGGGACGCGGACAGAATCGTGGAGTGGGTGCAGAAGTTGGCGGAAAAGATGTAGCGTGGGCAGGTGTGTTGCCTTGGCCTGCACGCGGCGGCGCGGCCGGCTCACGCAGGCGCCGATCCCGCAGTGAGGGGGCCATGGCAGCGGCCAAAGGAGTGGCCCGAAGTGTCGTCACAAGCGGAACAGCCCAGGATTTTCATCAGCTATAGCCATCGCGACAAGGACTGGCTTGAGAAGCTCCAGGTGCACCTCAAGCCGTACGAGCAGAGACACCACATATCGGCCTGGGACGACACGGACATCGAGGATGGCGCCAAATGGCGTTGCGCGATCGCTTCCGCCTCAAAGGTCGCCACCGTCGGCGTGCTCCTTGTCAGTCCGGATTTCCTGGCGTCGAAGTTCATCATGGAGGAGGAGGTTCCAGGCCTCATCAAAGCCACTGAGGGGGGCAGGCTTCGACTGCTGTGGGTCGCCGTCAGACCTAGTGCCGTGGATCAGACCGAGATCTCGCAGTACCAGGCGCTGAACGACCCGAAGAACCCTCTGAGCAACCTGAGCGATGCAGATCAAGAGAGCGAAATGGTCGAGATCTGCAGGAAGATCAGTGAAGCCGCTCAGGAGAGGCCTCCGACGCTACCCTCGGCGGCAGGCGAGGAGCCCACCACAGCCCTCGCTCCCATCCGCATCATCCAAGTCGGCATGACCCCGGCAACGCGCGTGATTCCCGACAACCTCGGGCGCCTTTGGGTGTGGGACGATACTCAACTCCGCGTCTTCGACCTGTCCGACGGCGAATGCCTCGATTGGCTGCAACTGCCCTCGCCCGCGGAACGGCTGCCCGACGGAGCTCCCGTGAACGGGGAGCGGCAGCGATACTGGAAAGCGCACCTCGGAAGCATCTGGCACGGACGGCTGGTCCTCTCGGACTGGGACGGCTCGCTCTACCAGTTCAAGCAGGCGGCCACCGCAGACGACTGGTCGCTCTACCGAGCGCAGCACGACGACCTGCCCATCAGCCAGCTCACCGTTGCTCCCGACGGGCAACTCATTGGCGCAGCATGGAACGGACTGATCCGGGCCTGGGACGAGCACGGGCAGATATCGAGCGACAGGCCGGCCATCAGACATCCCCACCTGCCCCTTCACCTGATGCCCCTCAGGGGTCAAGCGCTCGTGGTAGTTGACCAGGCCAATGAGGTATGGGCGTATGACCGGACGGGCGAGGCTCTCTGGAAGTGGCAGGCCGACGATCGGGTGTGGTGGTGCACCGCACGGGAGCGGGGAGACCGTACAGCGCTGTTCCTGCAGGTCGGGCGGCGACGCTTGGCATCCGTCGTAGTCGGGCAGAAGCGGCCCGAGGTTGTGGACTTTGAGCAGAGGGTGGTCACTGCCGCGGCGCGGCGCGGCGAGGCGGCCGCAGAGCGGATTCTCGTGGCTCAGGAGGGCGGGAAGGTGGAGTGGCTTACCACAGCGCCTTTCCGCCGGCTGAGCAGCGTCGAAGTGGGCCACGAGCTCGCGGACATCGTCGGCGTCCTCGATTGGGAGCATCCGGCCTGTCTGAACGCGGTGGGCGTGACGGCGGAGGGCGAGCTGCTCTCGGTCCGCGACCAAATGGTCGCCGTGCACTCAGAGGTCGGCCGGGTGGACGCCATGCTCGTCAGCGATGACGGGAGGTTCGTATTCGCCTGCTCTGGCGACGAGATCGCCGTCTACCGCAACCCCGCTATCAAGCCCCCGCAGTGCCAGGTGACCTGGGAGAGCACAGAGGGCACGCTGAAGGTCGGTGAGTACAGGACGGTGAAGGTTCAACTGCGGAACACGGGGCGCGTTCCCGTCCATCACCTCGAGGCCGAGATGCATGGCGAGGGTAGGATCGAGACCTGCGCTCACCCTAACCAGGATATCACACCAATCCGTCGGGATGAGGAGTTCGAGCTGGAGTTCCCCGTAAGGGCACAAGCCGCGGGGGATGGCCTGCCGGTGAGTATCAGACTGCGTCTGGGTGATGAGGGTGGGCTCCTGGGGTCACCGATCGAGCTGCCGCTGCGCATTGCGTCGGAGCCAGCAGACCACTGAGGCTCCTCGACCTGCGCGACACCGACTGGGACGGAAGCGTGGCATGGCGAAGAGAAAGAAGTGTCCTGAGTGCGGCAAGCGCGTCAGTGCAGATAACGGCCACTGTCCCTCCTGTGGGGCCGAGGTCCGCTCATCCGACAGGAAGGGTAAGGCGCGAACGGCCAAGCAGGAGTCGGGGGGCGCGCGCGCGCGCGCCGACGATGCAAGGGCAAAGCCGAAGCGACGCTCGCGTGGCCGGAAGTCCGTCGCGCAGATGAGCCGGACCCGCGGGCAGGGCGCGCTCGGTCTGGCGCCACCGCCGCTGCACGCCGTCTGTGAAACACACGCGGTGGCGACGCGACTTCGCTTGCTACAGCGGCTTCGGGCCCGCCTCGATAGCAAGGACAGAGACCCGGAGATGCTCTACCTCGGGGCGCGGTACGCCGCGTCGCTCGGCTTGCAGCAAGAGGCACAGCAGTTCCTGGACCCATTGGCTGAGATGCTGCGGGACGAAAACGGGCCGGCCCCCGCCTACCTGCCGGTGGCTATCCTCTACCACCATCTGTTGCCACCGGGCGAGGACCGGGATGCGAAGCTGCAGGGCCTGGAAGAGCTCTGTGCCTCGTCCGAGCAGCTTGCGGAGACGCTGCGGCTCGTAGGGCTGCACCCCAACGATCCCGCACCCTCGGGCTCGCCGCAGCAGGTGCTCCAAGACGTGGAGAGCCGCTGCGACGAGGATACCGAAGCCTTGCTCTTGGCATCTGAGAACGTGGCATCGCCGGAGGAGGTCAGCGCTTGCCTGCCAGTCAGGATCCGCGCGCTTGCACACAAGGCAGCCGAGAGCTACGCGGCCGACAGCTACCTGGCCGGTGACCTCTCTGCCGCGAGGGCAGCCCTCGAGACCATCCTCACGCACGATGGGGACCAGCCGGACGCCCTGCGCAACTTGATCACCGTGGCAAGCGAACAGCAGGACATCGAGGCCTATGAGCGCTACTGGCGCCGCTACGTAACGCTGCTACTGTGGCGGCTGATCCGGGGCGACGCCACAACGAGAGCCTACGCCGACCTCGTCCGTTTCTACGTGTGGGTCGCGCAAGCCACGGACCAGGAGTTCGGTGAACAGTCAGCAAAGGTCGTTGAGATCCTGAGAAGACCGGGCCTTTTGCCGCGATGGCTGGAGGCACACGCGGCGCTGATCTGGCTCGACTCAGCGCGACGCGCTCACCGGCAGCACCTTACTGGGCTGGGCTTGGAACAGATGGCGGAGGGCCGGCTGGGCCACCTGGCTGTCATGCGGTTCTGGCTGCGGGTCTTCTACCCGGCGTTCCACCCATATCTGGACACGGATTCGGACACGGATGAGCAGTGGGATCTGCCGCCGGGACCGCTAGAGCCTGCACTCCCGTTCGACCCGGCTGAGCGATTGCTGACCCGGTTCGCCGAGTGGGCGAACCCACACATGTTCGGGCTCAGGAGCGACCAGGATGATCATGCTCAGACCGTGTCGGCCCTTGCCGGTTTCGTGGCTCGCGTGCCCACTCAACGGTATGCCAAGGAGTTGGCCGACAAGCTCCAGACAGATCCGACACGTCCCGTGCCGGTGCACCAGGCCCTTCAGGAGGCCTGCAGCCTGCCACTTGGGTTCCATCTGCGGGAGTTCCTGGGCGACGGGCAGTGGCGCCCGCTCGTGGAGTTCTACGGCGACCCAGATGTCACGGACAAGCTGAGCGCGCAACTGCGCCTCTTCCTCGCCTGTGGGCACTGCCGCCTGGATCAGTCCGAACGAGGCCTGCACATCGCCTGCCAGGCGCTGCCGGATGCACGGCCCAGCGATTTCGATGAGGACTCCCAGAGCCGCTTGCTGATCAAGGAGATCCTGCACGCGAATGTCGCGCGCATCTTCAGCGAGCGCGAGGCCGACAGGGAAGCGAAGCTGTCTGCGCTCAAGCAGGAGATCGAGGCCATTCCGGAGCCCGATCTGGCCGCCGAGTTCAAGGCGGCCTGCCGTGCCGACCTCGCTGAGGCTGAAGAGCGCTGTCGCGAGCACGCGCGGATCGAACAGACCGTGAAGGAAGTCCAGCGGCTCGCCGGGGCGCGACGCTTCGACGAGGCGCGAGATGCTGTGCTGGGCCTGCCTGATGAGCCGCAGGAACTCGCGCAACTCAAGCAGAACCTCACGCAGCAACTCGATGGCGCCGAGGAAGCGGCCCGGCTTCACGACCGCGTGGAGAGAGCCGTCAAGCGCGCGCGGAGACTCGTCGAGGAGGGCGACTTCCGTGAGGCCAGGCACGTGATTAGCGGGCTCCCCGACCAGCCCAGCGACCTGCGTGACCTCAAGCGCAACCTGGAGCGGCAGATAAACGAGGCCCAGGAGCACGCTCGGACCCAGGCTCGCATAGAGGAGACCATCGAAGAATCCCGCAAGCTCGTGAAGCGGGACGATTTCGACGGTGCCCGAGCACTCATTTCCGACCTGCCAGACTCCCCCAGTGAACTGCGAGACCTGAAGCAGAACCTCCACAGCCAGATAGACAAGGCCGAGGAAGCCTCTGAGGTGCACAGGCGGGTAGAGGAGGCTGTGGAGAAGTCCAAGACTCTCGTAGGTCGAGGGAAGTTCTCGGAAGCCAGGAAGGTCATCCGCGGCCTTCCAAGTCACCCCCCTGAGCTGCGCAAACTCCAGGGCAACCTACTGAAACAGATTGACGACGCGGAGGAAGGCGCCAGCGTGCAGGTGCGGGTGGAGAAGGCTGTGGAGCAGTCACGGGACCTCGTTAAGCGAGGCAAGTTCTCGGAGGCCAGACGCATCATCCGTGCCCTGCCGAGTCGTCCATCGGACCTCCAGAAGCTCAAGGATGACCTGCTGAAGCAGATTGACGAGGCGGAAGAGATGAGCCGGCTGCGGGGCAAGATTGACAGCACCATCGAGGAGTCGAAGCGCCTCGTTGGCCGGGGCAGCTTTGACGAGGCACGAAGGGTCATTCGCAATCTTCCGAGCAGCCCGAACGAGATGCGCCAACTGAAGGACAACTTGCTCGGCCAGATTGATGAGGTTGAGAAGCAGGCGGGGAACCTCCCGGCCGAGAACCTTGAGCTCATGCGGAAATTGGAGCGCCGAGGGATCAGTGGCGCCAAGATCGCTGCCATCGCCAACGCCAACAACGTAGATATGACTAACGCCTTCGAGATGAACGCTCTGCTCAAGGCCATTGACCAGCAGTTGTAGCAGCTCCCACTGCGACGGCGGCGGCCACCTCCGCGGCGACCGGGCTGCCGTCGCGCGCTCTTGTCGCTTGCGCGAGGGTGAGCGGCAGGCAGCCGTGGGGAGCCGAGCCCAGTGGCGTGCCCGGGCCTGTGTTGGCTGCACGATGGACTGAAGCTCAGCGAGTCTGATTCGGAGTTCGTCGCCTGTCACGTCCCGTGGTCCCGCAGACGGTGCTTCACTTCCGGGTAGCCGTCGCATTCCTCTGGTCTGCCCCCACAAGTGCCGCCAGTTCCTGTGTGGTACTCTGGGTCTAGGCAGCGCTGGGGGCCAGGGCTGGACCGCCTACATGGGCACCTGCCGCAGCAACAGCCAGCCCCCGCGCAGTAGGTGCAGCGGCCGATGGCGTGACGGTACGCGGGCCTCCTCGAGGCTGTCAAGTGCAGCGATCCGGTGTACGTGGGAGTGCGTTCGGCGATCTGAAAGCCCCCGACTGTCAACACCGATGATGGTGAACAACCGGTGGCGTGGCCCAATGCCCAGGGTACCTGTGCAAGCAACTATTGCTGCGGCCGCAAGAGCTGCAGCGGCGTTGGCCCAGCTCATGGGACTTGGGTTGAGTGTCCCGCGTTGGTCATCACAGTGGCCATAAGATGCCTCATGTCCTCAGCCTGAGCGGCGGCGCACTGCGTCGGAGTCCGGCCCGTCGCCGGACTCAGCCCACTCTTGCGCGGCAAGCGCCGCGCTTGCCGGTTCCCGAACCATCTCACGGACTCTCGGTGCAGCCAGCATCTCCGCGAGTGACCTGGTAGCATCTAAGGGGGCGCTTCTGCTCGTTCGTGGGGCCAGCTCAAGCCTGGCCATGGCGCATAACCGTTGTTATGGACACGCGGGGACGCGGCGTGGTCTGCTACTGGAGTGCCACTGATGTTTCCCGCAGGCGCCGGACGGGGGGAAAGGGATGTGCGGTGTAGCGCGAAAGCTGAGTTGCGCGCACACTCTGGCGGCCAATCTGCTGACCTTCCGCCAACTCTGTCCCAACCAACGTAAAGGTAACCGCGCGTTCTGGCACTGCGAGGTTATTCGGTCAGCGGTGCCCTCTTCCTGTCCTGTTCTCCGTTGCCGGTAAGCAGGCGTTCGAGTTCACAGTCCCTGCGGCCTTCGTGTGGTCGAGAAGCGACCAGGGCCCACGTTGCGCTCCCACCCTCAGGTGGGGCACGTGCACTGATCACCCAGGACGAGGAGGATCGGCGAGGGCGGCGTCGCACTCGTGGTAATCCGTCCGGCTGCATCCGTGACAACAGTTCTGTGCAGGCGGGCGTCTTGCTTCTCGGCTCCATCCATAGCCCTTCGATTCCGCCGTCCGGTCTTCTTGCACAGCGCGATCATAGTCGCGCCTTGGTCAGTTCGGCTTCGGCCTCTCTAGGCTTGTGGATGGTCTGCTCCAGCGTGTGATGCTTCCTGCTGATCGTGTTGCCCGCTTCTCTTGCGCTCAGGCGCTCGCAGTACTACGATACTAGGGTACCAGCCGCGCCCGTTTGCGGCGGCAAAGCCAGCCTGAAGACACCTGAGCAACTCGAGCAGCAGGTCTATGCTTTCGTTCACTACCAGAACCAGTACTACGCCACCAGCCAACAGGCCGCACGAAACGACAGGAAAGCATCACGGGCACAGTGCACTATCATCTGCCTCCTGACCTTGGTCAGTGTCCGGACCTTGGCACACGTCAGGCTGGACGCCCCAGATGGGGGCCGCGCTGCGAGCATCGGCAAGGTTCGTGGGTCTGGGCCCGCCTGCTGTCACAGTTGAGCTGGCGCTACCTTGACTTGCACGCGAGATTGCAGGCTTCCCGTGGCCGGGATGTGATGAGGCTGGGGACGACGAGTTGTGCGAGATCTTCGGCTTCCGGGTGGTGGTGATGGCAGGCCGGCCAGACTGGGGCGTCGAATACCTACAGTGGCCGGCAAGGGAGGTGGAGGCCCTGGCAATGATGGTGGTGTGCGAGGAGTGCGGGCGGGTCTATGAGGTGCGCGAAGACAGCGGCTTGACGCACATTGAGTGCTCGTGCGGCCTCCGGGTGCCTGTGCCGGGCGCGGCCGAGCACGACGCCGGCGCTCAGGAGGTCGCAGAGGCGGTCAGTGCGCCGGCCGAGGTCGAGAGGCGAGAGCGGGCGCCGCGCGAGTGGAGGCACTGGCTGGCCGTGGGTGCGAGCGGGGCGCTGGGGCTGGTCCTGGGCTGGCTGAGTGGGATGCTCGGGGAGACTGAGCTGCCGCTATGGGTTGCGCGCGTCCCCGAGATACCGCTCTGGGGGTGGTTCGCGGGGCCCGCGGTCGGGGCGGGCATCGCCCGGCTGCTGGCGCCGGGGCAGCCGGTCAGGGGCATGTCGGCGGCCCTCGGGGTGGTGGTCGGAACCGGCCTGGGACTGGGACTGTTCGTGGGGACCAACAGCTATGCGGCGAGCCACCGGCTGATCTTCCGCGGCCTCGGCGGTTGGCTGGACTGGCACCTGGCGTGGACGGTGATCTGCGGGGCAACCGCGGCGCTGGCGACGTTGCTCACATTCGTCGGCGCCAGATTCCTGCCGGGGCCGGATCAGGCCGGTGGCACAGGAGAGGCCCGGGCGCCGGCCGGCCTGCGCGTGGTCGCAGCTCTGCTGGGTGCGGCCATCGCTGCGGAGGCCTTCACTGTCGCCAGGGCGCTACCGGTGCTCAGGTGCGTTTCCCGGGAGCTATGGACGGAGCCGGGCATGTTGGCCTCGATCGGCGTGCTGTGCACCATCATCGGCGCGGGGATCGGAACCGCCGCAGTGGACATCTGTGGCAAGCACCGCCTGGGCAGCGTGCCGTACCTGGGGGCCATCGGCGGGGTCGCCCTGGGCCTGGTCATCGAGGGGATGCTGGGATACTCGGGCGTGCCGATGCTGGCATGTCTGATCGCGCTGCCGGTTGCGGGTGCCGCCTTCGGGATGGCCACAAGCACAGCGATCATAAGGGGTGGCTACCCGCGAAGGGTGGCGCTGGCGACGCTTCTGGGCGGGACAGTCGCACTGGGGATTGCGGCCCGCGTGTACTACCCCTCCCCGGAGGCGGTTCGGGCGCGGCTGCTGATAGAGAAGGCGCGCGATCCCCAGCAGCGCGAGGAGGCGCTGGGCGAGCTACGCCAGATCAAGGAGCCAAACGCCGTCCCCGCGCTCATCAGGGGCTTGCGGCACGAGAACCGGGAGATCGTGGCCGCGTGTGCGCGGGCGTTGGGGGGGACGGGCGATGGGCGGGCCGTCAAGCCGCTGATCGCAGTGATGGAGCGGGAGACCGGGACGGTGAGGCGTCAGGCGGCGGTGGCACTGGCAGCTATCGGGGACGAACGGGCCGTGGGGCCGCTGCTGGAGCTGCTCAAGAGCGACGACGCGCAGGGCGTGAGCGTAGCCAAGACCGCACTGGGCAAGCTTGGGCCGGCGGCGGTCGCGCCGGTCATGGCACTGCTGAAGGAGGAGGACGAGGAGCTGCGTGCCCGCGCGGCCGAGGCACTGGGCAGGACGCAGGACCCGCGCGTGGTGCCCAAGCTTCTGGAGGCGCTGGAGCACGGGAGCGAGGAGGAGCGCTGCGCTGCGGCGTGGGCATTGCGGACCACCCATCATGAGCGGGCGCTGGAGCCGCTTGTCAGGGCGCTGCGGGACGATAGCAGCAAGGTGCGCCGTGCGGCGGCGGCGGCGCTGGGAGCCATGAAGGACCCCAGAGGCGTTGAGCCGCTCATCGAGGCACTGACCGACGAGGGCGAGTGGGTGGCGATGGAGGCGGCCGAAGCGCTGGGCAAGATCCGCACCGAGCGCGCGGTGGACGCACTCATAGGCGCGCTCGGAGACGACGACTGGCATGTGGTGCAAGCAGCGGCACAGGGCCTGGGGTCCATCGGAGGGAAGAAGGCAGTCGCGGCGCTGGTGGACCTGCTCAGATACGAGGCTGTGCACACGGATCACGGCCGCCATGCGGTGAACCCCCTCGCGAACATGACCGAGGAGGCTATCGAGCCGGTCTGGGAGCTGGTGCGCGATCCTCACCCACGGGTGCGTGAAAATGCGGAGCTGACGCTGAGCGCGCTCTGCAATGCACTTCCGCAGTACGTGGAGCCGGAGCTGTCGGATGCGGACCCGCATGTGCGGGCGGTCGCGGCGCGGCTAATGGGCCCGCACAATGCGGCCGGCACGCCGGAGCCGCTGGTCCCGCTGCTGGGCGACGAGGTCGAAGAGGTTCGCAAAGCCGCGGCGGATTCGCTGCAGTCGATGGGTGAGGCCGCGGTCGAGCCGCTGATCGCCGGGCTGGACAGCGAGAAGGCTGATGCTCAGCGTGAGGCCGTGCGCGTGCTGGGCGTGATCGGGGACGCCCGGGCGACGGAGCCGCTCCTGGGCATCCTGAAAGGCGAGGGCAGCGGGGCGCGCGTCGAGGCGGCTCGCGCGGTGGGATCCATCGGGGACGAGCGGGCAGTCGAGCCACTGATTGAGGTCCTGACAGGGCCGGGGCCGGACCTGCGGGCAGCGGCAGCGGGAGCGCTGGGCGAAATCAAGGATGCGCGGGCGGTCGAGCCGCTGATCGGGGCACTCAGCGACCAGCATGAGCCGGTGCGACGCGCAGCGTATCCGGCGCTGAGCAAGATCGGCAAGCCGGCCGTGCCTGCCCTGATCGAGGCGCTCGAGACCGGCGACCGGCGACTGCACCTGGGGGTGCGCAACGCCTTACGCAACATTGACGACCCGCGCGCGAAGGAGGCACTCGAACCGGACGAGAGGAGGCGCCGTCGCGGGCCTCGTGAGCCGCCGATGATGCCCTAGTAGCTGTTTCATGATCTCTCCGAACGGCATTGTCGGGCTGGAAGCTGAAAGCGCGCCACGGCGCGCTTTCACCTGCGCGAGCAATTGGGGCTAGCGCTCGCGGAGCTGGCGCTTGCGCTTCAGGAGGCGGGAGGTGGTGCTGGCGGGAGCCGCCTCGGGCTCTTCTGAAGGCGCTTCGGGTTCGTCCGGGGGAGCGGCCGCTGGCTCGGCGGCGGGCGGAGGTTGTTCAGCGGGCGGTGGGACTTGGACAGTGACAGGCACCCCGGTCTCGGCAGGGGGAGGGACGGGCGTCGTCGGCTCTTCCTCGGGCCGCTGCTCGCGCTTGACCTCCAGCAATCTGCCCACCGTGGCCGCCGCGCCTGACGCTCGCCTGGGCGCCAGGCGCTTGGCTGCCGATCGCACTGCGGCCGCCAGCACCACCAGATCCTCCCACCTGACCAGCAGCCGCCGCACTGCCACGTCCAGGGGCAACAGGATGGCGGCGATCCACAGCAGCAGCCGCCAGACGTCTATGTGCATGCGCGGAGAGATCGCGGTCGGCGCGAAGGCCTGCTCCGGCTCGGTGAGAGCTCGGCCGCGCGTCTGCTGGGCCACGTGCGCCAGGAAGGCGTCGTTGGCGCCGGTGTCGGCGTAGTCGGGCGGGTAGGGCACGGAGAAGCCCAGCGTCTGCTGCGCCCGGAATCCGCCCGGCCCGCTCGCCGTCACGCCCACCACGTGTGGCCCGCTTTGCGCCGCAGGAACTGCCGCCTCGTAGCGACCGGGCGCGGTCTGCGGCAGCACCAGCTCCTGCCGAGTGCCGTCCGGCAGGCTGAGCCCGGCGCGTATCTCAAGCCCGTTGATCAGAGAGCCATCCTCCTCCGCTGCCTCCACCACGATCCGCACGCTGTCGCTCTCCCGCTCCACACGCGGGTGCAGTAGTCCGCTCTCTGGCCGCCGCAGGCACCAGCGCACCACCTGACCCCAGAACTTGGGGAATTGCGACCAGCCCAGCCAGTGCGCAGCCCAGTGCGCCTTCGCGTCCGAGGTGAAGGCCACGCTCCGGCCCAGGCCGTACTGCCAGTGCGCCAGCACCGGGTCGTCCTTGTGCGAGACCAGCGGCACCTGCGCCAGGCCCTTGGCCGAGGTGGCTACGTAGCCCATCAGCGGGGGAGCCGACGACCACTCCAGCCCGCCGGTCACCTCAGTTGCGTCGCGAAGCTGCGGCCGGAAGGTCTCCTCGATGAGCACGGACTTGGCGACGGTGAGCGCCTCGCGGGTGAAGATGCCCTTGAGGTCCCGGGCCCGCTCGGTCAGATAGAACTGCGCATTGCCGGCCGCCGCGACGTCCTTGAGGAACGGAACGTGCGGGCCGTCCCCGAAGGCCACCGCAGTCACCGAGATCTTCTCGGCGGCCATCTGCCCGACCAACGGCACCGAGCCCTGCTGCTCGTCACAGTCGCTGCCGTCGGCGAGCAGTATGATGTGCCTGACCGGCGACTCGTTGCGGTCGAGGATGCCGTAGGCCGCCTGGAGCGAGGGGAACACCGAGATCCCGCCACCGCCCGCGCGCACCGAGCGAATGCTGCTCTTGACCGACGCCTTGTCGCGCAGCTTCTGCAGCTTGCAGACCTCGGTGGGCGCGGGATCGCTGGCGACGAAGCCGACGGAGTCGTAGGGCTGGAGCAGGTCCACGACCGCGCAGCCGGCCTCGGCGGCCAGCTCGATCTTTGTCGAGCCATCCTCGGGCATGCCCATGCTCCCCGAGGTGTCCATGACGATGAGCACGGCCGAGGCCGGGAAGGTCCGCTGCTTGGTCACATCCATGCTCACCGGCAGCGCCTCCTCGACCGGCGTGCGGTAGTACCCGCCCGCGCCGAAGCCGAACTCGCCGCCGATCATGCCCAGCCCCACGCCCCGGTCGCGCGTGGCGTCGCGCAGCATGACCATCTGCCGGTGGTGCATCTTGTAGGCCGGGAAGTCCGAGAGGAAGACCGCGTCATAGTTCTCCAGGTCGGCCGCGCTCGTGGGCAGGGACGCAGGCCCGCCGAGCTTGACCGTGATGTCCTGGAGCCGCAATGCCCGCCGTAGCGCCTCCGTCTCAGTCGGGCTTGCATCCACCACCAGCACGCTGGGCTTGCCCCGCACCCGCACGAAGCCTGTGCCGTAGTTGTTCTCGGGGCAATCGTCCCCCTCGCCCTCGATCAGCACGTCAATCTTGTGAAAGCCCGCCTCGGCGAGCGAGACCGGCAGCGTCAGCGACGAGGCGCCCGCCGCCATCGTGACCGACCGGGTCGCCACGGGCTCATCGTCAACCAACACTGTCAGGTCTGCCCCGTTCGGGTGGCTGGCCTCCACCGCCACCCGCACCGAGAACGGCTCGCCGCGCCTCGCCTCCGACGGCACTATCACGTCCCTTACCAGCACATCGTGGGGAGCGCGCGTCTCGAGCGGAAGCACGTCAACCGTCACGCGGCCGGCCTGCGCTGCCAACAGCTCCTCGGCCGTGGACCCCACGTTCTCGTTACCGTCGGAGCAGAGCACGACCCTGCCGGCCGAATCGGGCGGCACCAACCCCGCCGCCAGCCTCAGCCCGGCTGATATGTCGGTGTGTCCGCCATCCAGCTCCGAGGTGACGCGCACCTCCTGCGGCCGACGCAGGGACTCCGATTCCACCCGCGCCTCGCGGCCGAACACGACGAGCGCGCAGCGGTGCTCCGGCCGCCGATAGCGCAGGCCCTCGCGTATGAACTCGAGGGCCCGGGCACGCTCCTGTGCCGGCACACTGTACGACCCGTCCACCGCAAAGACCACCGTCAGCCTCTTGGCCGGCTTGACGAGTTGCGCCCCCGCCAGCGCCAGCACCAGCGCCAGCACTATCACCAGACGCACTACCCACGCAACCCACAGGCGCGCTCCGCGCAGGTCGGCATAACTCCCCCGCGCGGCGTACCACAGCGCTCCCACCACCGGCGGGAGCGCCAGCAACCACTCGGGTCTGGTGAATGCAACTGACATCGCCTAGTACCGCCGATGAAAGAGATGCCATTCGGCGACCAGCGCCAGCAGCGCCAGCAGGGCCAGATACGGCCAGAAGTGCCGCTCCGCGCGCAGCTCGCGCACCCCGGTCTCAACTCTGTGCGCCCCCAGCTTCAGCTCCCGCCGGGGCGCGAGATCCGACTCGTGCGGGTCGCGCAGGTCAACCGCCCACCGCCGCCGCTGCTCGCCCACAGTCATCCGGTACACGCCCACGCGGTCGGCGTGCGCGAAGATGATCTGCCCGCCCACGACGTCCAGCCTGGATCGCCCGCCGTCTGGCAGGAGAACCTCGGCGTGCGCCGCCTCGGGCGGCGCAGAGATGGACAGCGTCTCGCCCGGACGCACGACGCGGACCTGCTGGCCCCCTCCCACCTCGCCCAGCCATCTGATCGCGTTGCTCAGCAGCACCGGGAAGCCCACGCGGAGCGGCAGGTCGGAGTCCATCAGGTTCCAGCCCAGCGCGAGCCCCCTCACCTCGGGCTGCTCGTACGCGACGATCATGGGCGCCTCGCCCGCCGCGCGCGAGCGCGCGGTCCCCGTCGCCACAGCCCCGCCCGCGTGCGCGAGCGCCACGGCATCCGGCCCCGGCCCCAGGGCGTACGCCTGCGCGATCTGCACCGCGCTCAGGTTCACGTAGCGCAGCGCCGGGTGCTGCTTGTCCCAGCGGCTGATCGTCGGCGTCTCCACCTTCTCGCCGGGCGAGGCCAGTTCCAGCCACCCCGAGGCGGCGACCGCCATCACCGCCCCCCTCTGCGGCGGCGCCGGGATGGGCGTGCGGTCGAAGATCACCACGTCGTACTTCTCGTAGGCCTGTTCCGCCTGCTGCTCGGAGAGGGACTCAGTCTCGAAGACCTCCACCTCAGGCAGCACCAGCAGCGCCTGCAGCAGGAACAGATTCCCCGGCCCGACCAGGAGGATCGAACGCGCCGCCGGCGGCGTCACCAGCGCATAGGCGACGTTGTCGGCCGCCAGGTCGTCGTCAGCCTCCAGCTCGGCCCTCAGCAAGCCGGCCTGCGCGATAGCAGCGGCGTAGGTCTCTACCTTGCCGGCGCCCGCCTCCAACTCGATCCGCCGCGCATCTATCAGCTCGTCCTCGTGGTAGATGGACAGCACGCACTGCTTGCGCGTCGGCGCGTAGTTGTGTAGCCGCACGAACACCTGGTGCTCGGCGGCGCCGGCGGGCCGGGCCGCCTCGAAGGCCAGCAGGGCCACGTTGTCGCTGCGCTCGCCCACGGTGATGAACCGCACCTTGGCACAGGTGCTGACCTCCGGCAGAGCGGCGAAGGCGCCGTCGCTGATGAGGTAGACGGTCGCGCGGGGGCGCTTGGCCGCCAGGCTCAGCCCCAGCAGCAGGCCGTCTGTCATGTTGCCGGACTGGTCGGTGGAGCGGAGCCTCTCGAGCGCCGACAGCAGCCGCCGTCTGTCACCGGTCAGTGGCACCAGCACCCGCCCCCGCGCCCCGCATGCCACCAGCGCCCCCTCATCGCGCCGGCTCATCGCTCTCGCGATCTGTCGCGCCCTCCGCTTGGCCTGCTCCAGGCGAGAGCCCTCAACATCCGTCGCAGACATGCTCGCCGAGACGTCCAGTACTATCACTGCGGTCTCGCCGGGCAGCCGCCGAGCCATCACGAACGGGGCCGCCAACCCGAGCACCAGCGCCGCCAGCGCCAGGAGCTGGAGAAGCAGCAGCAGGCTGACCCTCAGCCTCTGAAACGGGGCGTTCGCCTGGAGGTCCTCCACGGCCCGCCGCCACAGGAAGACCGACGGCACTGCCAGCTCGCGCCGCCGCAGCTTAAGCAGATAGAGCACGATGATGATGGCCGCCAGGGGACCCAGGGCGACAAGCGCCATCGGCGCCAGCAGCTCCAGCCCGCTCACCCGATCACCCCCAGCCGCCGCAGCGATCGGAGGATGACATCCTCGACCGACTCATCGGTGACCGCGAAGAGGTAGGAGAAGCCGTAGCGATGGCAGGCCGCCCGCACTGCGCCCAGGAACTCGTCGCGGCTGGTCATGTATCGCCGCAGCACCGACGCTCCCATGGTCAGCTCGCGCTCGTCCTCGGTCTCCGAGTCGACCAGCTTGAGGTCGCCGTGCATCGAGGGCTGGAACTCCTCGCGTGAGAACGCCTGGAGGAAGCAGCAGTCGCCCTTCGCCGCCGCCAGTCGGCTGATCGCCGCCTCCCACTCTGCTGTGAGCAGGTCGGAGATCACGAAGACGATGCCCGGCGCGGGGGCCGTGCGCAGGAACCACTCGGCCGCGGCGGCCAAGTCCGTCGAGCCGTCCGGCTCGAGGGCGCTAAGCCAGTCGAACATCTCCGGGGCGCACCCTCGGCCGCGGTACTGCCGGGAACTCTCGCCGCGCCCCTGCGCATGAGACAGCAGTTGCACGCGGTCACCGCCGCACAGGCCGATGTACCCCAGCGCAGCGGCCGCCTGAACGCCCCACTCGAACTTCGTCGGCCGCCCGAAGTCCATTGACCGCGACGCGTCGAGCAGCACATAGACGTGCAGGTCCTCCTCCTCCAGGAACAGCTTCAGGAACAGCCGCTGCAGACGGGCGAAGGCGTTCCAGTCCAGGTAGCGCAGGTCATCCCCGGGGCTGTACCCTCGGAAGTCCGCGAACTCCACCGAGCTGCCCCTGCGTGCCGATCGCCTCTCGCCCTTGGTGCGGCCGACCAGGATATGCTTGGAGGCTACCGCCGCCTGCTCGAGCTTGCGGAGAAACTGCGGGGACAGCAGATATGAACCTCTTGAGGAGGGATGCTCGGAGTAGCTCATCGGCCGCTCACACCGGCACGTCCCGCTTGGTACGGGCTGAGACGCACTCGATCACCTCGTCTATGAGATCGTCGGGGTCAATGCCCTCGGCCTGGCCCTCGAAGTTGAGCACCAGCCGGTGCCTGAGCGCGGGCAGTGCCGAGGCCTTGACGTCATCGAGGGCCACGTTGAAGCGCTTGTCTATCAGCGCCCGCACCTTCCCCGAGAGCAGCAGCGCCTGGGCCGCGCGCGGGCTCGCCCCGTAGCGCACGAACTGCTTGACCGAGTCCGGCGCCTCGTCGTTCTCCGGGTGCGTCGCCACCACCAGCCGCAGCGCGAACTCCTGCACGTGCTCGGCCACCGGCACCTCCCGCGCCACCAGGCTCAGCGACAGGATCTCCTCCCGCGTTGCCACCTTCTCCGCGTGCGGCATCTCCCGGCCCGTCGTCCGGTTCATGATCTCGTGCAGCTCCGGCACCGACGGGAAGTCAACCCTCACCTTGAACAGGAACCGATCAATCTGCGCCTCGGGCAGCGGGTACGTGCCCTCCATCTCGATCGGATTCTGTGTGGCGAAGACCAGGAATGGCTCCTCCAGGACGTGCATGCTACCGCCGACGGTCACCGAGTGCTCCTGCATCGCCTCCAGGAGCGCCGATTGCGTCTTGGGCGTGGCGCGGTTCACCTCGTCGGCCAGCACCACGTTGGCGAACACCGGCCCCGGCTGGAACTGGAACTCGCGCTCGCCCGACGGCTTGTCCCACAGCACCGTGGTGCCGGTGATGTCCGCCGGCATGAGGTCGGGCGTGAACTGTATGCGCGAGAACCGCAGGTCCAGAGCGTCGGCCAACGTCCGCACCAGGAGCGTCTTGCCCAGCCCCGGCACGCCCTCCAGCAGCACATGTCCGCCGGCCAGCAGCGCTATCAGCGTGCTCTCGACCACCTCTTCCATCCCCACGATGACCTTGCCTACCTCGGCCTTCAGGTCGCCGACGAGCTGCTGGAACCTGGCCGCCTCCTGCTGCGCCCGCTGCTGTGCGAGCATCTCTGAGTCCGCCAAGTTACCCTCTCCCTTGCCGTTCGCGGTCAGGTGCTGCCGTCGCTGTCGTCGCTCTCGTTGCCGCCGCTTGGCCTCTCCCCGGACTGCAGCGATTCGAAATACCGCCGCACGGTCGGCCGATACGCCGGCGGCACCTGCTCGCCCTCCAGCGCCTCCTCGGCCGCCCTGGAGTAGTCGCCGATCACCTCATAGTAGGGCACCCGCGAGTCCGAGACCCGATCCGGCGCCCCCCGCGTGGGGGTAGCGTACATCTCGCCTCCCGGCCGCACGTGACTGCGCACCCGCTCTGGGGTCGTGTCAACATCTGTGCGCCGCGGCGCGTAGAGGCTGGCGCCAGGCGTGCCAGGCGGAATGCCCTGCCGCGAGCCCTGATCTGGGCCGACGCCCATCCCCTCGCGCGTACCTGCGGCAGCGCAGCGCCCGCGGCAGGCACCGGCACACGCCCCCGCGCACTCCCCGGCTGCCCGCGCCGCCTTTCGGAGCCTGACGGCACCGATGCCCTTGCGGCCCGAGCCGGCCCGACCTGCTCCCAGGCACGCCCCCGCCCCCCGGCAATCTCCCTGCCGCAGGCACTTGCCCGCCTTCTTCAGGCATTCTGCAAGGTGCTTCAGGTCGGTGTCCTTCAGCCGCTTGGCCAGCTCCTCCAACTGCTTCGCAAGCTCGCGCAGCTCCTCCTCGCTCAGCTTTCTGCCGGGATTCTCGAGTGCCGCCTGCAGCGCCGCCAACTGCCCGAGCACGGCATCCCAGTCCTCGCTCCCGATCGCCAGAGAAAGCGCCGCCGCGCCGGCGTCCAGCGGCAGGTGCGTGCCCAGCTTCGCCGCGCGCTCTGCAAGCTGCCTGGCGACCTCCTCCAGCTCTGAGGTCTTCTTGGCTGCTGCGGCTTTCTTGGCCAGCTTCTCGAGCTCTCTCCTGAGCTGCTGCTCGCCCTGGTCGGCCGCGCGTTCCGCCAGCTTCCTGGCCCGCTCGGCGAGGTTGTCGCGGCCCTGCTGCTTGATCTGCTCGGCCGCCCTGCCCGCGGTCTTCAGCGACGGAGGCTTGATGTTGTCCTCCAGGGCCTTCAGGCGCTTCTCGAGCTCCGCAAGCTCCAGCAGCGCGCGCTTCTTGTCGAGCCGCCCCAGGCGCAGGTCACGAGCCAGCTTCCTGAGCCTCTGCGCCACCTTCTGAGCCTCTTCATCCTCCTTGTGCTTGGCCTCGGCCTCCAGCTTCCTGGCGACCGGCTCCAGCCTCGCCGCCTGCCGGCGCAGTTCAGCCTTCTCCTCTCGCTCGCGCTGGGATAGAAGCAGCGGCGGGATCGGCAGGAACTGCACGGCAAGCAGGGCGGCCACGCAGCCGAGCATCACCTTGGTCGCCCTGTCGGTTCGCACGGGGTAGGCCCGCCGCAGGCGCAGGCCGCCCAGGCGGAGCACCGCGTCCATCACCTGTGCCCGCTCCATTCCCGTGGGCCGCTCCCGGCGCGACAGCTCCATCGCCGTGGACAGCCGATCCCACAGGCGCAGGCGCGTGTCCGCACTCATGGAGACGACCTGGCTGGACAGCGGCCAGAACAGGGCGATGATGGTCGCTCCCGCTGCAACCTCGGCGAGCACCCCCGCCGGTAGCGACACAGGATAGAGCACACCTTGCAGCTTGCCGAAGAGAACGACCAGCGCAGCCGCCCCAGCGGCCACAATGATGCCCCAGGTCGCCAGCCGGATCGCCAGCAGCACCCGCACCCACCGGCGCAGGCTGGCAACGCCGCTGCGCAGGGCGCGGTATGCGGCGTCCGGCGAGACCAGTATCGAGGCGTCAACGGCCAACTGCACTCACCTCTGTTCTTGCTGTGCGCTCAGGAGCGACGCCATCACGTCACCTTGCCCCACATCAGGCGGATCGCCAGAGCCCAGAGCGCCAGCGCAACGGCGACGACAACCCACAAGCACACCGACCAGACATATCCCTGCAGGTCAGCGGCGGGGCTGGTGACGCCGGGGGGCGTGCCCGAGCCAATCATCGCTCTGGCCCAGCTCTCCTCGAGCATCGCCCCGATGCTGGCGTAGGGGTTAGCGAGGGCCACGACCGTCGGCGCCGCGTAGCTGACCTTCTCTATGAGCTCGACGCTGCGCCATCCCAGCAGCCCTGCCATCACCAGGAAGATGATGACCGCGAACGTCCTGCTGGCCGAGAGCCTGCTCAGGAACGGCATCTTACCGAGCAGCCAGCGAGCCGCCACGACCAGCAGCCAGGCAGTGACCAGCACAGGCACGCCGACGAACGCGACTGCCGCGACAGTGCCCAGGGCCGGCGGCGAGGAGGCGTGATACGCGATCATCGCGATAACGCTGATCGGGTACATTACCAGCACGGACAGCACGCCCAGAGTGAACAGGACGGCGTAGGTGGCCACGATTGCGCTCAGCGACCGCTGGAACCGAGCCGAGAACACCACACCGAGGCCCGCAACCAGCACCGCCACGGCGAGCAGGTAGATGAGCATCCGGATCACATCGGCGGGCCCGACGCCCCCCATCATCAGGCACCAGGCCGCCGCCGGCACCGTCGCCCCCAGCAGCATGGCCGCGAAGGCGACGACGACGATGAGCTTGCCGGTCACCACGTCGGTCGGCGTCAGCATCGTGGCGCGCAGCATGTCCAGGGTCCGCTTCTCGCGCTCGCTGGCGACGGTGGCGGCGGCGTAGGCCGGCAGGGCGATGAAAATCAGCGTCAGCACAGTGTAGGCCAGAGCGTGCAGCCCCACTCGCCCGAGGCTGAGGCCGGGCCCGTGCGCCCCGTACATTTGTGCACGCTGCCACGCCACGAAGCGCACCGGGATCAGCACCGCCAGCGCCGCCAGCACCGCGTAGGTCAGCAGCAGCAGGAAGGCCCTCCCCGCCCGCATGCGCAGCCGCAGCTCG
This sequence comes from uncultured bacterium, assembly GCA_965603135.1. Classification (GTDB taxonomy): domain Bacteria; phylum Armatimonadota; class Zipacnadia; order Zipacnadales; family UBA5352; genus CBFDBV01. The sequence goes on along the minus strand of CBFDBV010000008.1, from coordinate 363 downwards.
TGCAGCGCCACGCACGGGTTGAAGCCAAACGCCCAGTACAGTGCTCTCTCGATCGCCTCAGCCATCGGTCCCCAGTCCCCGGGTTGCCCGCATGTATATCGTCTCCAGGTCCGTCTCCTCCTCAACGAAGGACTGCACCTTGAAGCCCCGCGTCACTAGTGCCGTGACCACCTCGTGCTGCTGCCCGCGCTCGCCCTGATACAGCGCCTCGATCACCCCGTCCCCCCCCACACCAGTAGGGCGGGCTTCCAGCCCGCCGCCCCTGCCAGCAGTCGCAGTGACATCGGCGATTCTGGGCAGCCCCGCCAGGAACAGACAGGCCGCGTCCAGGCGGGCATGCAGGCGGCTGATGTGCCGCGTGCC
>CBFDBV010000007.1:0-27928 GCA_965603135.1 uncultured bacterium | reverse complement strand
GCTCTTGAGCCGCCAGGTGCCACGCACACAGAGCCGACACGCATACAACGACAACCGTGCACACGACACGCCTAATCATGATGCATCCCTCCTGACTACGAAGCAATGAGGCGAAAGCGCTTCCGACCACTTGATCAATGTTCGGCGTTGAGCCACGAGATTCCCGCGATCACCGGACGAACGTAGCACTTGAACTTGGGACAGTCACCTGTTTCTCTTGTCGCGTTTCTGGTCAGTGATTCTCGCCACATCATCACGAAATAGGTGACTGTCCCCAGTTTGCCGGGCCCTCAGTCCCCGTATCCCTGCTCCTTCCAGACCGCCTCGATCTCCTCCCGCCACTGCTCGGCGGTCGCCTTCAGTTCCGAGGCGAAGTCGAGCTGCTCCTCCGCGAGGTTCGTGGTCTCGCCCATGTCCTCCGCCAAGTTCGCCAGGTGCACCGGGTCCGCCGCGGGCGAGCCATCGCGCAGCAGACCGTTGAGCACCAGCTTCCAGTCGCCCCGCCGCAGCGCGGTCTGCTCACCATACTCCCAGAAGATCTCCTCATGCGGGCTTGGCGTGCCCTCGGCGACCATCGGTAGCACGTCCTTGCCGTCCAACTTGTACTTGGCCATGTCCGCGCCCGCCGCGCTCAGGAAGGTCGGGAAAACGTCCATCATCGCGCCGACCTGCTCGATGACCTGCCCGGCCGGGATACGCGCCGGCCAGCTCATCATCGCCGGCTCCCGGATGCCGCCGTCGAACAGGCTGGCCTTATGCCCCCGCAGGCGCCCGGTGGTGCCACCGTAGTACGGGTCAGCGGTGCCGTCCAGCCAGTTGCGCGTCTCCCGCGAGGGCCCGTTGTCGGCCGAGAAGAAGATGAAGGTGTTCCCGCGTATGTCGTAGCGCTCCAGCGCCGCCACCATCTCGCCCACGCCGTCGTCCACCGCCGAGAGCATCGCCGCCATCACCTGCCGGTCCCAGGGCAGGTGCGAGAAGCGCTGCATATACTCCGCCGGCGCGTGCATCGGGTAGTGCGGCGCGTTGTATGCCACGTAGAGGAAGAACGGCTGCCCGTCACCGGCTGCATCCTGGATGAACTCCACCGAGCGGTCCGTGATCATCTCGGTGATGTACTCGCCGTTCCTCCAGACCTCCTCGCCGTCCGCCCACAGGTCGTGGACCGGGTCCAGCCCTCGCGCTTGCCCGTAGTAGAACAGGTGCGAGTAGTAGTCAATGCACCCCGCCAGGAACCCGAACCACTCGTCGAAGCCGAAGTTATGCGGCATCGCCTCCGGCGAGACGCCCAGGTGCCATTTGCCGAACAGCGCGGTGCGGTAGCCCTCCTCGCGCAGCGCGCTGGCGATGGTCGGCTTACCCTCGGGCAGCCCCGCGGTCTCTCGCTCTCCGCCCAAGATCCGCCGCACCCCGGAGTGAGCCGGGTACTGCCCCGTCATCAGCGATGCTCGCGAGGGCGAGCAGACTGGCGAGTTCGAGTACCAGTCGGTGAACCGCGTGCCGGACGCCGCGAGCGCATCCAGGTGCGGGGTCCTGACGTGCGTGTCACCCATGCACGAGAGGTCCCCGTACCCCTGGTCGTCGGTGTAGACGATGATGAAGTTCGGCCGTTCCTCTCCCACCATCACTCACTTCTCCCTTCATGTTGGCCCTCATTATTCCTGGTATTGCAGGCCGTACGGAGCCGGCCCTGCGGAGGCCGGGGCTCTAGCCCCGCCGGTGGTGGCGCGTGGTGGGTCTCACGGAACCACCACGGCGCGCAGCATATCGCCGGGGCGGGCCGCGGTGGCCTCCATCGCTTCGGCGGTCTGCTCCAGCGTGAACTCCCGGATGGCGAGGGGCTTCACGTCGAGCTTGCCGCTGGCGATCATCTCCACCGCTTCGGCCAGCGTATCTCGCGACCGCCGCGAGAAGATGATGGTCAACTGCCGCCGGCGCGGGACCGTCGAGTCGAAGGTCACCTGGTCGGGGTGGGGTATGCCCACCACCACGACCTTGCCGGTCGGACATGCCAGTCGCATCGCCTGCTCCACGGCTTCGTTGTCGCCCGAGCATTCGAACACGAGGTTCGCCTCGAAGCCGTCATCGAGCAGCTCCTGATGAGAGGCGACCACCAGGCTTGCGCCTAGCTGCCGGGGCCACTCGTGGCGTCCGGCCAGCGGCTCGACCATCGCCAGGCGCTTGACGCCGCGCGCTTGCGCCACGAGCGTAACGCACATCCCGATCGCGCCTGCGCCCAGGACCGCGACCGTGTCCTCCGGCGCAGGCTCGGCCAGCCGCACTGCATGAATCCCGACGCCCAGCGGCTCGACCAGCGCGCCCTCGACGTAGCTCACGTTATCCGGCAGTTGACACACGCTGAACGCGGGGCAGGCGATGTATTCCGCGAGCGCGCCGTCGCGCTGCGGGAAGCTGGGGAAGACGATGTTCCGGCACAGGTTCACGTGTCCCCGCTCGCACATGTCGCACTTGCCGCAGTGCCAGCTCGGCTCGACGGCCACCCGCGCGCCCACCGGCGGCGCATCAACACCCTCGCCCAGGGCTGCGATGTCGCCGGCGAACTCGTGCCCCTGGATCATCGGGTGATCCGGCACCACCCCGCTGGCGTGGCCGTCCTGGTACAGGCGCAGGTCCGAGGGGCAGATGGCCACCGCCCGCACGCGCACCAGCACCTCCCCCGGCCCTGGCTTCGGGGTCGGCACTTCCTCGACACGTACCTCTCGTGCGGCATGAAGACGCGCAGCTCTCATGGCAGCACCGCCCTTCACTGCGTGGCTGAGCCTCGCATGTCCCCCTGAGTGTCCCTCGTGCGAGTTCGCGCACCGGACCGTCAAGCCCTGCCGAGCACGGGCGGCTGGCTGACCGTTGGGCAGCGTACTGCCCGCCGGCGGTCCGGCCCTGAGCGCGATCAGTTGCGCCGGTCGCACCTACCCCGCCGGACCTACCACGCCGATGGCCTCCGCGCGCTTGTCGAGCTGACCGTCGGGCACCACGAGAACCAGGAACGGCTCGGAGGGGCGCTCGGGAACCAGCTCGAACTCGACCGTCGCCTCCGTCTTGCCGGCCAGCTCCACGGTCAGCGTGTCGCTGGCGCACTCGAGGTTGTGCAGCCGCAGAGACAGGACATGAGGAGCGGCCGCCTGGTCAGCGGCGCGACCGGCAAGTCGCCGCACCTCGACGCGCGCCGTGAACGGCTCGCCGAAAGCCACCTGGTCCGGGCATGTGACAGAGACCTCCACCTCGCGTTCCAGGTCGAAGTCGAAGCCCTTGCGCTCCGCCGCCGAGGCGATGAACGCCACGCGCCGCAGGCTCCCGCACTGAAGCTCGTAGGTCCCGCCGCCGGGGAGGCGCAGCTCATATTCGCCCTCAGCGCTCACCGCAGCCCGCGCGACGATCTCCTGCGTCCCCGCGAAGCGCGCCACGATTCTCTGGGGCCGCTCGCCACCATGCACCGTGCCGCTGAGGGTGGGCGAGAGAGCCAGCTCACGGCCGGCGTTCAGGAACCGCGCGGACGCGGCGATGTGCACCTCATTGATGACACAGCGCGGCAGCGGGTCCGAGTACGGCTCATCGTGGTAGGTCCCGTCGCCGTCCAGCCGCCCGTCTATGCCCCTGCACCCGATGGAGCCGGGCATCTCATCGTGCATCGCCACATAGTGCGGCTGCTCGCGGTAGCGGTAGCCCACCGCCCAGACCTGCGACCGCGAGAAGGGATTGCGCCCGAGGATCCACTGCAAGCACCTGTGGGCCATCGCCTCCGCCTGCGGATCATCGCAGACATCCGCCGCTGCGGCCAGCGCCGCCGCGTGCATGCTCAGCGCGGGGTTCGCTCCCCGGATGCGGATGAGATAGCGCTCGCCCACGCGCACCAGCCTCTCGAACTGGTAGTCGAGCCGCTGGCTCTTCTTCTCACCCAGTACGTGGACCATCTCCCAGTAGCGCCGGGGCTGCTCGGGGCCATCGTGCAGGCAGAAGGCGGGCACACCGTAGGGCGTCAGGTGCTCGGCGGTGCGCAGCGCGTAGAACTTGACGTAGATCCTCAGCGCCGCGTACCAGCTCATGCAGGAGGGGTGATCGGGCAGCTCCCGGCACAGCTCCGCCAGGAAGTGAGCTTGCCGTCCGTCACCACCGCCTCCACCGTAGGGGTAGCTGCGCTCCGGCCCCTCGTAGAAGAAGCCGGTGATCCCCAGGTCGTTCCAGGCCAGGCTCTGCTCCTGGCAGGCGACCAGCTCGTCCCCGCAGCGAGCTGCCGCCTCCGCGTACCTCTGGTCGTGCGTGGCGCGGTACAGTTCCAGGAACGACGTCCCCACCGAGCTGTACTTGATAACCGTCGCCTTCTCCCGCCAGTCCTTCATAGCCCCGGTCAGGTAGGCCTCCGCCTCCGCCCGCGCCTGAGCGAGGCACCGCTCGGCTAGCTCGGCGTCGCTCTCGTGCAGCATCCGCGCGGCGATGGCCTCGGCCGCCACCGCGCGGACGTAGCGCTCGATTGACTGCCAGGTGGTCAGCCCCACCTGCCGGTCGTCCTCGTTGCCCGGGATGCAATCGGTCCACTTGCGCAGCCCGACTCTCTCGGGCCGGTCACAGTCTCGCCCGGTGGGGAGCAGCGTCCGCAGGGCGTACTCGACGCCCCAGATCGCCTCGTCCAGGATCGCGTCGCGCGGCTCCTCGCCGCGGGCGTAGCGCAGGCCGCGCTCGTAGAGGCGGAACATCTGGTACGCCGAGTTGTACTCCTGGTAGGCGAACTTCGAGCAGTCCCCCGCGTCATGCCAGCCGCCGGTGCAGTCAACGTGCTTGCCGAAGATCGCTCGCACCTCCGGCGCAAACCTCTCCGGGTCCATCCCCGCGTACGGTTCCACGATCCCGTCGTCAAGGTGGCAGGCGGTGTGATAGCCCGGCGCCTCGCAGCCACATCGCTCCGCCCGGTAGAAGTTGAAGACCTCGCGGACGGCGTCCGCGTAGACCTCCGGTCCGATGAAGAACGGCTCCGAGGCCAGGGGGCCGTCTTTGCCCTCGGCCAGCAGGACGTAGCGCCCTGGCTGCCGGACCTCCGAGAAGTCGGCAAGCAAGAAGCGCCCCGTGCGCGGATGTGACACGGCGCGCAGCTCGCCTTCCCACGCCGTGTTGCCGGTCTCGGCCTCCATCAGTTGAACCGTCTGCAAGTCGCCATCGGGAAAGATCGCGGTCTTCTCGCCGTCGGGCGGATAGCCCACGTGACTGAAGGCCACCCGATGCGGCTGCAACTCCCAGCCGTGGAACTTCGTGGCAGGCTCCACCCGGCGCAGCGCCGGCCCACCGAGGTGATAGACGGCCCGGTCGGCCTCGCCCGGGTTGTGGCAGTGCACGCCGCGGACCACCATGATGGTCGTGATCCTCTCGCGGGGCACGGGCGTGAGGTCCCAGAGGGCCTCGTGCCAAGTCCCCCGGGGGATGATCCACGGCCCCAGCGTGCGGCGCGGCTGGTCCTCGGCGTAAAGGATCACGCTGATGCTCGCCCCACGCGGCGTCGCGGACGGCTCGACGAAGACGTTCAGGACCAGCCGGTTGTATGCGGACCAGTCCTGCGGCTCGGCGAAGTCCAGCAGCCAGGCCGTGTAGCTGCGGACCTTCTGCGCCTCGTAGGACAGGTCCACCTCGGCGCGCAGGGCACTTGCCTGCGAGCCGGGGGCTGTCATCTCTGAGACGGTGAGCTGCACGGGGCCGGTGGTGCGCCACCGCTCAAGCTCGAGCGTGCCGGGGATGGTCTCTTCCGCAACGACTTGTGGGGGAGGTGGGATGGGGATGCCGACGGCCAGGGGGAGCGCGTCGGCTCGAGGGCTCAGCCCTCGTGCTTCCGGCCCACCGTCGGTCGCCAGCACAGCGCCAGCGCCAACGAGCAGTCCAAGCGCCAGCGAATATGCCACACGCCTTCGCGCACTGTCACGCCAACTGCACACCGGCCCCGCCCCCTCTTTGGCCTTCCCCCTTCGTCCCGCCGTGGCGGGACTACGGGGGACAAGTCGGCCGCTTCGCTTCTCTGGCTTTGCGCCGGCTCACTGCTCCGGCCTTTCTGACGGCCATGGCGGGCCGGACGCGCCCTCGGTCGGTACAGGCTCTGTTCCCGCCTCCCCTTCGGCCCCTTCGGCCGTGGGAAGCTGCTCCTCCGGTTCCTCCGCCCGCTTGGTGCCCAGGCGCATTATCCCGACCTGCGGCGCGTAGTAGTCGGTGTGCAGTTTCTGCTGGCGCACGATCTTGCCGTTCCGCTTGACGGTGCGGTACGCGGTGACGCGCCACCCATCGCGGCCCGCCTTCTCGACCTCGTACTTGCCGGCCTCAAGCTCGGGGTCCTCAACTTCCCGGTGCTCGTGGGTTATGCGCGTGAGGCCCTGGCGGTAGATCTCGACCTCGTAGTCATCCTCCCGGCTGCCTAGCATCTTAACGTGCAGGCGGGAGTCTACGGTGCTGGCCAGGATGAGGATGGCACGCTCCAGGCTATTGACGAACTTGAGGTCGTACTGGCCCCAGTAGACGGTGGCGTCGCGCCCCGTCGGGCAGTAGTCTACCGGCCGCGAGTGATGATGCCGCTCGCGGATATCGAGGTTCGCCAGCAGTGCGGCATTGTACGTGGTGCTGGCGATCTGACAGACGCCGCCGCCGGTCGAGGGCCTGACCTCGCCCTCTATGAAGATGGGCGCCGCGCGGTATCCCCGCTCGGTCAGCCGCGGGCCGATGACCTCGTTGAGCGAGAACCTCTCGCCGGGCTTGACCACGGTCTCGTTGAGGATGCCCGCCGCCAGCTTGAGGTTATGCGTGCGATCTCGGCGGTTGGGGTTGAAGGGCGTGGAGTACTGCCCCAGGACCACCTCGATGTATGCGAGGTCCTCGGCGGTCACCGCCGGCGGCACGGTGTCCACCGCGAGTTCCGTCGAGGCCAGCCTGGGATCGGTCAGCGCCTCGCCAAGCTTCTCCGCTGAGGCCTGGACGTCCAGCGCGCGGCCTGTCTCCCCGGGAACCACCTCCACTTTTTCGCCGCTGACCTTCACCCGCGCGTTACGGGGCTTGCGGTTGATCTTCTCTGCCAGTTCGACCAGCGCGCGGTGGAGTTCCTCCGTGTCCACGCGGGTCTCGACCTCGATGCTGACCGGGCTGTGCCAGAGGCGAGCGCGCGTGACCAGTTGGGCGATCAGATTTCCTGTGCGGCCGACCCGCAGGGCGCGCTCGACCGCATTCTCGACCATCAGGTCCACGCCCAGGTTCTCCGGCGCGATCTTCGCCTCGCCGCCGGGGTACTTGATGGCGATCTCCTTAGGAAGGGTAGGCACCCACTGCCTATGCAGCGCCTCGACTGCCTCCTGGAACTTGTAGTTCTGCACTGGCACGCCGGCCACGTTGACGTTGCGGGCGATGCGGCCGCTGGCAGAGAAGCTACGGGTTGTCAGCGCGACCGCGACCGCGCCGACGAGCAGCACGGTGATCAGCGCCGCCGCCAGTATGATCACAAATCGCTTCAGCCGACTGCGACGCTTCCCGGCCATCGAACCTCCGGCCTCCGACTACCGACATCCGACTTCCGACTAACGACTTCCCACTAACGGCGAACGACGCCGTTGCCCCTGCCGTTGGCGGTGCTGTGGCCCCATTGCCCATTGCCCATTCCCCATTGCCCTTTGCCCGCCGTTACTCCAGCTTCGTGTGACGCTGCCGCATGTGCTCTTCGGTCGTCCCCAGCCGGCTCATAAGCATCAGAATCGTGGCATCACACTGCGCGAGTAGGCATTGCTCGAAGAGGCTCCCAGGGGGTTGGCGGGAGGGCCGCTCCTTGTCCACGCTCGTTATTGGTGTGTGGAGCTGCACGACGTGGTCGCAGGCGAGCGCGATCGGCGAGGCGGGATGGGCGGTGATGACCGCGGTGCGCGCGCCACGGGTAGCTGCTGCCTCGACGATAGCCAGCGTCATCTTAGTCTGTCCCGACCCGCTGCCCGCGATCAGCAGGTCCCCGACGCCGATGGCGGGGGTTGTGCTCTCCCCCACCACGAAGGCGGCCAGTCCCAGGTGCATCAGGCGCATTGCGAACGCGCGCATCATGAACCCGCTGCGCCCGGCGCCGGCCACGAACACCCGGTCGGCCTCCTGGATCATATCCAGCAGCTTCTCTATCTGCTCGTTGTCGGTCTCCGCCAGAGCGGCGGCGATCTCCTTGCCCACCAGCCTCGAGTACTCGCTTGCCTTCATAACACCCTCGCTATCGAGGACCGCGCGCACTACTCCTCCGCGGGCCTGGTAACCACCAACGCGCACCGCTGGAGGTCCAACAACTCCTCAGCGACCCTCTGCACTTGCTCCGCCGTCACGGCCCCGATGCGCTCCGAGTAGCTCCGCCAGTTATCGTGCCCCAGGCCGTAGATCATATCCAGCGCCATCGTCTGGGCCAGCGCGGCGTTCGTCTGAAGCGCTACGCGGTCGGCGGCGATGCACATCCCCTTGGCGCGCTCAAGCTCCTCGGGCGGCAGCGGCTCGGCCTTGATGTCCGCGACGATCTGCTCGATGATGCCCTGCACGGTCTCAACCTTGTCGGGTCGGGTGCCTGCGTAGATGATGAAGTACCCCGGGTCCAACGCACACACCGGGTAGGCGTGCACGAAGTAGACTAGCTGCCGGCCCCGCAGCGTATTGTGCAGGCGCCCGCCGGGCAGGCGGATCCCTGACAGCGCGGCGTCCAGCACATCCAGCGCGGCGCGGTCGGCGTCGGTCACCTTGGGCCCGATGAAGCCGTAGGCGACGATTGCCTGCTGCTGCGCGCGCTCGATGACCTTCGTCCGGCGGCTTTCTATCGGCGGCTCTTGAGGCGACTTCGCCGCTACCGGCGCATCGGCTCGAAGCTGCCCCATCAGCTTCTCGGCCTGGGCGAAGGCGTCGTCGGGCTTGACATCGCCGGAGATGACGACGGCCGTGCCGTTGGCGCGCGCGTAGAACTCATGGAAGGTCGCCACGTCCTCGCGAGTGAGCCGCTCGACCGAGGCCTCGGTCCCCACCGGCGTGAAGCGGTACGGGTGGACGGTGTACAGCTCCCCGAGCAGCGACTTCAGCGCCCACGTCTGCGGATCGTCCGCTTGTCGTGCGATGGCTGCCAGCGTCAACTGCTTCTGACGCGCGAACTCCTCCTCCGGGAAGGACGGGTTGAAGAGCACGTCCACGGTCAGCTCCAGGGCGGTCGGGAAATCCCCTGACAGGAAGTGCGCGGTGACCCCGAAGCTATTGCGGCCCGAGTAGGTGTCCAGCATCCCCCCGAGCCGGTCCACGGTCTCGGCGATCTGCTGGCGGCTACGCGTCTTCGTGCCCCGGATCAGCGTGTTCGCCATCAGCGCCGTGATCCCCGCCGTCTGCTCGCTCTCGTAGCGCAGCCCCCCGAGCGTGGCGGTGCAGATGCTGACCACCGGCGCCACGTGGTTCTCGTAGACGATGACGGTCAGGCCGTTGCCCAGCTTCTTGACGTGGGTCTGCGCCTTCGTCTGTTTCTGCTCAGGGCCGGCGGGTCCCGTCGTCTCAGCGGGCGGGCGCAGGATCGCGACACAGTGCTTCTCCGGGCGGAAGTACTTCTCCAGCACCTGTTGAATCTGCTCCGGCGTGACCGAGCGGATCCCGGCCAGGTAGCGTTCCGAGAAGTTCACATCGCCCGTTATCAGCAGGTTGCGACCCAGAGCCGAGGCCCGACCCTCGGCGGTCTCTTGCCCGTAGACCTCTTCGGCGGCCATCTGGGTCTGCACGCGCTTCAGGTCGGCCTCACTCATCCCGCCGGGGCGGGACCGCAGCCGGTCCAGCTCGGCCAGGATGGCGGCCTCGGCCTCCGCCAGCTTCGCCGCCTCGAGCACGGGGGCGATGACGAAGAAGCCAGCGTCGTAGGACGGGGTGGCCGAGTAGCTGGAGATGCCGTCCACCAGCCCCAGGTCGTCGCGGAGCTTGCTGACCAGTACCGACGAGTCCCCGGCGGTCAGGATGTACGAGAGCACATCGAGCGGATAGAGGTCGGGATGGAAGATGCTGACCGTGCGCCAGCCCATCTGAAGGTAGGCCCGCTGGACGGCCTCGTCGCTCACGATGCGGCGGCGGGGCGCTATCTGCACGAGCTCCTGCGCCAACTCCACTGCCGGTGGCGCGCGCCTCGGCACGGACCCGAACGCCTCGCGAAGTTGCCGGGCCACGGCTGCGCCGTCGAAGTCGCCCACGGCCACCACGACCATGTTGTCGGGCACGTACCAGCGTTGGTGGAAGCCGACCAGGTCGTCACGCGTGAGGGCCTTGAAGGCCTCCGCGTAGCCGATGGTGCGGTAGCGGTACGGGTGCGTGGCGAAGACGGTCTCCGCCATCAGGTTGTAGATGCGCCGCCCGGGCTCATCGTCGCCCATCGCGATCTCGCGCAGGATGATCCCGCGCTGCATCTCGACCTCTTCCTCCGGGAAGGTCGCGTGCAGCACGAAGTCCGACAGTAGGTCTATCGCCTCCGAGACCATCTCCCCGGCGGTGGTTATGTAGTAGCACGTGCTATCCTTGGTCGTGTAGGCGTTGGAGGCGTTGCCGAGTTCCTCCAGCGTCGTGTCTATCTGCTCGCCCGTGCGGGTAGCGGTGCCCTCGCTGACGGTGTGCTCGATGAAGTGGCTGATGCCGGCGCCCAGGTATTCGCCTTCGAACACAGCGCCGACGCCGACGTAGATACGGAAGGCGGCCACCGGCCGCGAGTGATCCTCCTCGATCACCATCCGGCACCCGTTCTCCAGCGTCTCGACGATCGGCCCGGCCCAGCACACAGGCACGAGCAGCGCGACCAGCGCAACGAGCATGAAGACGGGGTGCACGCTTGATCTCATGTTGCCTATCCCGTGATGCAGAAATAACGCCCGGGCAGAGAGCGCCGCGCGCTGTTGGTGTTACGGGAGAATGTTAGCACCAGCGGGTCCCCCTTGTCAACGCGACCTCAGGGGGCCGCATCCCCAACCGTGACAGCGGGCCGGCGGCAACACAGAGATGCCCCCGCAAGGGCACAGGGCCCTGGCGGGGGCAAGTTCCTCGGTTCGTCCTCGGCCGGCTCGAACTATCAGTACTTGAATCCGGAGGAAGGATCAGCTAACGCTTGCGAGCCGCTGTGGCGGAGGCGCGCCCACTTCGCGTGGCCATCAGCCAGCGAGAAATTGCCGCCCTCGTTGTGCTGTGGCCGCTCAGACCACGAGGGAGGGTCCACGGAACACAGGTGCTCGTCCCAGTCGAAGGCGGTCCATCGCTCCATCAGCACTATGGTAACCGCTGACCCGTTCACGTCTGCTTCCAAGTCGTAGTTCTTCCCTGCGAAAACGCCGTCCCAGGGGGAAAACCGGTTGCTGACGGAATACGAGGCGTCGTCCCCTGAGCCGCGGTGCGAAGGGCAATGGTATATCTGAGTGTTCTTGATATACGGCTGGATCTGCACGCGCCAGACAATGTCAGGGAAGCCGCCCCAGTTGCCCGGGTTGTTAGGTGCCATCCCATCATAGTCCTGCACGTACATCAGGTAACCCAGTGCTATCTGCTTCAGGTTGGACAAACAGCTTGTCTGGCGTGCCTTCTCCCTGGCTCGCGCGAACACCGGGAACAGGATCGCCGCGAGGATCGCGATGATCGCGATCACGACCAGTAACTCAATGAGCGTAAAGCCCTTGCTCCTAATGATGTCACCTCCCGCGAGTTGATGCGCAGACGACTTAAGGCCTTCACCCCCTTCACCAGGTGGCATTAGTGCGCCACTGCCCATGCTGAAGGTCGCACATCGTAGTACCGCATCATACTGCCGTCGCCGACGTACTGTCAAGAGCAGGTGGCACGTGTCCGCCTGGGCAGCATCCGGACGCGTCTCCCCCAGCCGATGCAGGCTGCCATGGCGGGGCCGAATGCGAAGTGATGCAGAGCATCCGCCCCACAAGCCTCACTCGTTCGCCTCCGGCTTGCTTCGGCTCGGGTCCGTGTCATTGAGCGTGAAGCGGCCGCAGCCCATGGCAGGAACGCCGCAGACCAGGTGCCTACCTAGCTCGACCTCCTCAGCAGTGGGCATGTGGGTCCCCCGCACGCCCGCGTTGGCGAAGGGCGACTTCAGGCGGCTGAAGGAGCCCTTGCTCCAGTAGTTGTCGTACGTCTGCTGGAGCGCCTCGCAGCCCTCTTCAGGGTCCTTGGAGTCCCAGCGCGCCATCCAGCACAGATACAGCGAGTCAAAAGTCGGGATCTCGCACTCCTGCGCGTCGGCGCCGTAGAGGATCAAAGCGTCGTTGTCTACCTCCCGCACCCCCGCCAGCCACGCATCCTCGGGGTAGAACACGGAGACCCGGTTGTGCACTACGTGCTTCATCAGCCCCAAGACCTCGCGCACTGAGAAGGTGGGCTTGGCCATCCGCATGAACAGGTAGTGAGAGTGAATGCAGTTGCTTGGGATGTGGGTCGGGCGTACGTGGCCCAGCACCATCTTCGCCCCAGACGATTCCGCCAGCGCGTTGTGTTTCCCCGTGGAGCAGCCGTTCGCGTACATGAACGAGGTGCTGAAGTCCACGCCCTCGTTCTGCACCATCTTCGCAAAGAACGTGTCGCTGATGCCGAGGAAGCAGACCGGGATGTTCCTGAACTGCTGAAACCACATCGGCGCCACGGCCTCGTGGACCCGGTAAGCTGTGTCCTCCAGGTACCCCGGCGGCACGTTAACGTGCAGGATACTCGCAACGGTCTCAGAACCCAGGAAATCGTGAATGGCGGCCTCGCTCTGCCCTGGGCCCAAGTAGACCCCCGTGGTGAGGTAGATTCTGTCCCTGCTCGCCCCGCCGTGGGTCGAGACGTAGATCACGCCCGGCGCGGGCTTGTTGGTGGTGATGTGATGGTGCAGCCTCCGAGGCGTCGCATCGTGGTCCACCAGCATGGTAACGTCATAGTGGCAGGAGCGCAGCTTGCGCTCGATCAGCTCCAGGTTCTCGCCCAGCTCCTTCCAGCTTGCCATCTTACCGCGCAAGACCTGCTGAAAGGCCCAGAACCTGTGCTCGGTCGCCCAGTAAGGCGCGTTGTGGAAGGGCGCGAAGATGACCGCGCTCTTGTTCTCCGGGTCGTCAGGCGCCGTGTGCGGCTTGGCCGAGATGTGCGTGCGCGGGTCAACGGCCAGCGGCCCTACCCGCTGCGGAGGAGCCTCCACCTTCTCAGCCGCGGCCGTCGCCACCAGCATGATCTCCTTGTGCCCGTTCTCGAACTCGAAGGTGCAGCCCTCGCCCTCGTCCCAGACCTCATAGTCCTCGATCTCCACGTTCTCCTCCGCGTCCTCTTCCTCTGTCTCTGCCGACAGCCGCTTGGCCTCCTCCGCAGCGCGCCTTACAGCTTCTTCCGGCGGTGTCCCGCTCTCCCCCTCCCTGTTGACCACCTGGAAGAAGCGCACCACCGGCCCTTCGCCAGCCGGCACAACCTCCCACTTCGAGGTGCCCTCGCCGTCGCCGATGAACTGCAGGGGCAGGATGAGGATATCGTCTCGCAGGCTCCAGGGGCCATCCTCTACTGACTTGCCCAGCTCGGGGAAGTCGAGCGAGATCAGGTTGCCTTTGAGCTGGTACCTGCCCTCCGTCGTGAGGACGTCCCCTGGCATGCTGGCGCTGAGGTACATCTTGCCCAGCTCTTCCACGCTAAGCAGGACCTCGGCCCCTTCGGCGGCCGAGATGTCGGCCGGCTCGTCCTCCAGGAACCGGTAGAGCCCGACAATGTCCTGCTGGCCGAGCGCCGGCAGCGCAAAACCACCGACGCAACCCAGCAGCAGAACTCCAGCGACCGTACGCACTGTTAGCTTCATGGCTACCCTCCATAAGACCGCGACTCGTACCAAGGACCGACTCGCGTTGAGCACAGCAGCCTGCTGCCTGTCGTATTCCCTGCCGGGGACAGTGACTCCTCGCAATCGCCTTCTCTTCTTTGCCACTACCTGCCATCGGAAGGCGCGCGACCGTCACGCTGTAAGCCGTTCGTGGCGGTCCCGGGGCGAGGGCGTCCCCTGGCACGGACCGCGCGCGCGCAGGGCTGGGGCAGGAATCGGAACCTGGCAGTCGAAAGGTGAGCGGGGAGAGACAATGAGCCTTGCCCGCCTCACCGAGGAGATCGCTGCCCTGCTCTTTCCGCCCCGCTGCCAGGTATGCGGCGAGATGGATGACGACTTGATGTGTGAGACGTGCCGGGACGGCATAGAGTTCATCACCGCGCCCTACTGCGGATGCTGTGGCGTCCCGCTGCCGCCGACGGGGCACGCGCCGGAGCGGTGCGCCGAGTGCCGCCAGAGCCGAACCTTCAGGGGCGCACGCGCCGTGGGGCTGCATGTCGGCAGCCTGCGCGAGGCGATCCTGCGTTACAAGTTCGATGGCCGCCGGCGCCTCGCGCGGCCGCTGGCGGAGATGCTGGGGGGCGTGTTCGAGGCCGAGCAGGTGGAGGGCCTGTCACTTTCGGCTGCCGCCGCGCTGGTGCCGGTGCCGCTCTATCCCGCGCGGCGCGCCTGGCGGGGCTTCGATCAGGCCGAGCTGCTATGCCGGCACCTCTCCGAGCTGACCGCACTGCCCACCTGGCCCGACGTGCTGGCGCGCATCCTCGACACGCGTCCGCAGGTCGAGCTGTCCGGTCGCCAGCGGCGAGAGAACGTCCGCGGCGCCTTCGAGGCCCGCAAGACCTACCGCCTCAAGGGCAAATCGCTGATCCTGGTGGACGATGTCTTCACCACCGGGGCGACGCTCAGCGAGTGTGCGCGCGTGCTCCGCAGGGCGGGGGCCACCGAAGTCTACGCGCTCACCATCAGCCGCGGCGCGCCCGCCTGGCATCCCGCCGCACTTCATACCGCCCCTGACCGAGACAGGCCGGCAGGGAGGTCGCCGTGACCTCCAGAGAGCGCGTTCTCACTGCCTGCCGTCACGAAGAGGCCGACCGGGTGCCCCTGCAAACCTACTTGACCCCGGAAATCAGGCAGCAGCTCAACGACCACTTCGGCGACCGCGACATTCTCCGCGCGCTGGGAGTCGACTTTCGGGGCGTGAACGCTCCGTACCGGGGAGAGCTGACGCCCGGTCCGGGCATGCCCGGTGAAGCTGACCACTATGACATGTGGGGCATCGGCTACACGCGCGCCGAGTACCGCGGCGGCGCCTACTCCGAGGCCAGCGAGCTGCCCCTGGCCGAACTGACGAGCCTCGCTGAAGTCGAGAGCTACCCCTGGCCCAGCGCGGATGACTACGACCTCTCCGGCCTGGAGGAAGCGTGCGGGGCACTCAGCGAGTTCGCGGTGACCTTCGGTGGCGCCGGTATCCCCGACATCCTCAACGGCATCTCCAGGGGCCGAGGCATGGAGCAGGTTATGATTGACATCATAACCGGGGATCCCGTGGGCGTCGCCATCATAGACCGCCGCGTCGAGCACTACCTGGCGTACTGCCGCCGCGGCCTGGAAGCGGCCAACGGCAAGGTTGACATCCTCTGCCTGGGCGAGGACTGCGGCGACCAGAGAGGGCGGATGTTCCCCCCCGAGGTGTTCGAGGGCTTCTTCGTGCCCCGCATCAAGCCATTCATAGACCTGGCCCACGAGCACGGCGCGCTGGCGATGTTGCACTCCTGCGGGGACACGCACGAGATAATCCCCACCTTCATCGAGATGGGGCTCGACATCCTCGATGCCATGCAGCCGGAGCCGGCCGGCGTGAACCCGGGCGAGCTGAAGCGTCTGCACGGCGACGACATCACCTTCTGCGGCCTGATAAGCACGCAGCAGACGCTGCCGCACGGAACACCGGAGAACGTGCGCGCTGAAGTGAGGGAGCGGCTGAGGGTCATAGCGCCCGGCGGCGGCTACGTTCTCAGCCCAGCGCATTGCATCCAGCCCGACACGCCGCTGGAGAACGTGCTCGCCCTCTACTCGGAGGCACTCGGCGTTGACCTGTCCTGATAGAGCGATGACGCAGCACGAGGTCCGTCGCGGCCGGTGTCGGCGCCGTCGCGTAGCCCGAGAGGCCGCAGGATAACCGGGAAGGGAGCTGCTGAGCATGCTCGAAGCGAAGCTGACCATTGACGCGTCCCAACGCCTGGGCAAGGTGGACCGCAACCTCTACGGGCACTTCATCGAGCACCTTGGCCGCTGCATCAACGATGGCATCTGGGGCGAGATGCTCCACGCGCGCAAGTTCGCCGGTGCCGACCGCAAGGGCAACGGCCTGCCTGACCCGTGGGAGCCGCTCGCCGGCCGCGATCCGTGGCTGCTGGCCTCTGTCGCTCAGACAGAGGCCGGCAGTGGCGTGCCGTGCCTGCGCCTCCGCATCCTGCGGGACGACGACCGCATCCACGGCGTTGTGCACCCGGGACTGACGCTCCGCGCCGGCACGACTTACAGCTTGCGGGTCTGGGCGCAGTCCGAGGGAGAACTGCGCGAGGTTGAGGTCTCCCTCGGCGGCTCACGAGTTCGGCGAGCGGCTCCAGGCGCGGGCTGGGAGCACTGGGACCTGGAGCTGACCGCGCGCTGGGACGCCGATGACGCGGCCCTGCTGATCGGCACCTGCGGGCGGGGTGAACTCTGGCTGCACGCGCCGAGTCTGATGCCCACGACTACCCGTGATGGCGGCGGCTTCAGGCCCGAGGTGACCGAGCTGGTCCAGGCAATTGACCCGCCCCTCGTGCGCTGGCCGGGCGGGTGCTTCGCCGATAGCTATCAATGGCGCGATGGGATCGGAGAGCGAGACAGCCGGCCCGTCGTCTTCGACACGGCCTGGAACCAGTACGAGCCCAACGACTTCGGCACCGATGAGTTCGTGGCATGGTGCCGGCTGGTCGGGGCTGAGCCGTACATCTGCGTGAACACCGGCTCAGCCGGCGCCGAGGACGCCGCGGCCTGGGTGCAGTACTGCAACGGTTCGGCGGACAGCGAGTGGGGCGCGCGCCGGGCCGAGGCCGTCCATCCCGAGCCGCACAGCGTCAAGTACTGGGGCATCGGCAACGAGACCTACGGCGGTTGGGAGATCGGCAACATCCCCGCCGATGAGTACGGCCGCCTCTTCCTGGACTTCGCCGAGAAGATGCGAGCCGAGGACCCGACGATCGAGCTCATCGCTGTCGGCGCGGACCCGGTCTCGCACCCCGACTGGAACCGCACGGTCCTGGAGGTCGTCGGCGACCGGATGGACTACCTGGCGATGCACCGCTACGTGCCGCACACGCGGATGGACGATCAGCGCGAGCGCCAGTATGCCGCCATCGTAGCGGCGCCGGCGGACATCGAGGCGCGGCTGCGGATGGTGCGCGAGACGATTGACGAGGTCCTGGGCGCGGACAACCAGGTCAAGATCGCCTTCGACGAGTGGAACGTGTGGCTGGACGCGGGCGGCGCCGACGGGATAGCGGAGGTGTACGAGCTGCGCGACGCCATCTGTGCCGCCGGCGTATTCAACGCGCTGCACCGGCTGGCCGACTCGGTTGCGATGGCGAACCTGGCTCAGCTTGTCAACGTGTTGCCTGCCATCCTCACCTCGCCCACGGGAGCCTGGGGCACGCCGCAGTACTATGCCTTCAAGCTGTACACCAGGTGCTTGCCGGTGGTGGTGGGCTGCCAGTGCGCGTCGCCGACCTTTGACACTGAGGAGGTGGGGAACATCCCGGCGCTGTCGGATGTCCCTTACCTTGACGCCAGCGCAACGATGAGCCAGCAGGGCGACCGCCTCGCGCTGGCGGTCGTGAACCGTCACATGACCGACTACATCCGCGCCGAGATCACTCTGGCGGGCCTGGGCACAGTCCATTCGGCTCGGGTGGCGGTCCTGTCCGGCGAGAGCGAGCAGTCGTCGGGCAGCGAGCGCTTCCCCGAGGCCGTCAGCATCAGCGAGGCCGAGATCGAGATCACCGGCGACGCCTTCGAGTACACCTTCCCGGCCCACTCGGCGGCTGTGATCACGGGGCACGTGGGCTGAGGCCAAGCTCGAAGCCCCCCGACCGCCCCACTCCTACAGGGGAAGCTCGTTGTTCTGCGGTTTGGGGTTCCGAGCTTTCGGGGCCCGTTTGAAGGTGGCCGGAGCGCGGTGCAGCGGCGGGCACTCTATCTGCTTCCCCCCCAGCAACTCCTCGATGGTGAGTATCTGCATCTTGGGGAACTTCTGGGTCTCGTCCCACGGGAGCTGGTAGAAGCCTGCCTTTGCCGCCTCCGCGATCATCGGCCTCGTGGGCTCCTGAAGGGTGACGAGCACGCCAAGGGCCGCGTCCTCACGCTCGACCACGCCGCGCAGGTCGCGCACGTGCGCCACCCCGGTGCGCCCCGATTTCACGGAGATGACGACCTGCTTGGTCTCGCCGCCCTCCGGCTCGTCGTGGAAGTATATGCGACCGTCTATGCCCTCATCCGCGCCCTTCTTCGGGTCCGCCGGGCGCGCGTCAACCAGGCCCAGGGCCCACAACTGGAACTGGAAGCGGTCCTGCTCGGCGAGGGCCTTCGCGCCGGCCAGGTCAGTCGGCTCGCCTATCACTTCGTACTTGTCTTTGATCTCGGCGCCGAAGGTGTCGCGCAGGCGGTACTTCATGAGGTTGACCGCGAGGTGAGTGATGTCTATGCCGATCCAGCGGCGGTTCAGCCGCTCCGCCACCGCAATGGTGGTCCCACAGCCGCAGAACGGATCGAGTACCAGGTCCCCCTCGTTGCTGCTGGCCTTGATGATGCGTTCGAGGAGAGCTTCGGGCTTCTGGGTCGGGTAGCCTAATCTCTCCCGGGCGGTCGGACTTAGTGTCTTCTGGATGTCCGCCCACCAGTCCTGCATCACCGCCCCCTCACTCCTGAGTTTGTACTTGGGGCCCTTGATCTTCGTCAGTCCGCGCTGCAGCGTGCCCTCGCTATACGGCCGATATTGGGTGTTGAAGCGGAATTCCTTGGTCTTCACGTACCGAAGAATGGTGTCGTGCTTGCGGGCGAAGTCTCTGCGAGGGACTCCTCCACTCGTATAGCACCACACGATTTCGTTACGGAAGTTGCGGGCGTTGAATATCCCGTCCATGAGCACCTTCAGGTAATGACCCGCAGTCGGGTCACAATGGAGGTACAGGTTGCCAGTGTCCTTCAGCACGCGCCGAAGTTCGATAAGACGCGGCGCCATGTTCGCGAGGTAGGCCATCATGTCCGTCTCGCCGAGCATCCTGCGGAAGGCCACAAGCGCGTCCGCTCCCGGCACACCAGCCTGTACAGTGTCCTCATACAGGAGCGCCGTCTCCGTGGTCCAGTGCCACGTGTCGTCGAAGGCCCGTATCTGCGCTGCGGACCCGGACCCGTTGGGCTCCTGGAACAGGACATTGTAGGCCTGCTGGCTGTTGAACGGCGGGTCGAGGTAGATGAGGTCAACGCTCTCATCGGCGATGTAGCGCCGCAGGATCTCCAGGTTGTCGCCGTAGTAGAGCACGTTACCATCCATCGCCTGTCAACCTGTGCTTCCCTCGAGACCTGGGGCAAGATGACTTCTCTGAGGGGAGATTCGACGAACCGCCCGACATTCCCTTCCTTGCCATGCTAACGCCTCCAACTCTTGGCAGGTGAGGGCGCCTGCCAGCACGAAAAGCTTACGTAGAGGTGCTACGTGACGACCATCAGTGCCCGGCGCAATCGGCTCGTTTGTCTATCGGCTGCTGGCCTAGTGCTGGCTCTCGCACACAGCCCGGCGGCGGCGCAGTATCTGCTCGCGCCGATGGACGACGCGGAGACCGACCACCTCCGCGCCTACGGGCTGACCTACTGGTGCCTGCAGGAGCCGCGCGGCTACGCCTGCGAGTGGCTGCTCAACTACCGCTTCGGCTCCTTTCTGCTGCCGGACCGCCCCGAGGTCCGCGCCCGCGCCGCCGAGATGGGCGTGAGCCTCGAGCCTCTCGGCGAGGCCCAGGCCCAGCAGATCTTCGCCACCATCGAAGCCGAGAATATGCAGCGCATTCACCTCACCAAGGCGCCCAAGGTCGCGGTCTACACACCCGACTACACGGAGCCCTGGGACGATGCGGTGACGCTGGCGCTGACCTACGCCCAGGTCGAGTACGAGAAGGTCTGGGATCGCGAGGTCATCGGCGGCAAGCTCCACGAGTACGAGTGGCTCCACCTCCACCACGAGGACTTCACCGGCAACTACGGCAAGTTCTTCTCCAGCTTCGCGGACGCGCCCTGGTATCGGCGGCAGGTGATAGAGTCGCGCCAGGCTGCCGAGGACCTGGGCTTCGCCAGCGCGCAGGCCTGCAAGAAGGCGGTCGCGGCCACCATCGCGCACTGGGTGGCCGAGGGTGGCTTCCTCTTCGCGATGTGTTGCGCGGCGGACACGCTGGACATTGCGCTGGCCTCTCAGGGTGTTGACATCGTGCCGATGCCGATTGATGGCACGCCGATGGACCCGGCCGCGCAGCAGAAGCTGGACTTCGCGCCCACGATGGCCTTCAAGGACTTCCGTCTCATCTTCGACCCGATGGGGGCGGAGATGGCGGACATTGACGTCTCGCCCGGGCCGACGGCCTTCGTCTCCCACGGCGACGTCTTCCAGCTCTTCGAGTTCTCGGCCAAGCAGGACCCGATCCCGACGATGCTCACGCAGTGCCACGTGGGCCAGGTCGCCGACTTCCTCGGGCAGACGACCGCTTTCAGGCGCGATGCTCTCAAGGGCAGCGTGGTGGTGATGGGCGATTTCCCCGGGCAGAGCAAGGTCAAGTACATCCACGGGGCCTACCTGGAGGGGACCTTCACTTTCCTGGCCGGGCATGATCCGGAGGATTATGCTCACATCATTGGCGAGCCGGCGACGGACCTGGCGTTGCACCGACATTCACCCGGCTACCGTCTGATCCTGAACAACCTGCTCTTCCCGGCGGCCAAGACGCGCGAGCGCAAGACCTGAGGTGCCTCCACCCGTTCGCCGTTTGCCGTTGCTGTTGTCAGACCGGGGACGGTCATCCCGCCTGGCGGCATGACTGTCTCCACTTTCTCAGTCGGACATGGGCAATCCGGGTTGAGATGAAGAGTACGCGGTTCGCCCCCGCGCTGATCGTCGCGGACAGCGCGAACTGAAGCGAGCACCGAAGGGCCTATCAACGGGAGAGCGCTGGTATGAACACGCAGGCGCAAGTATGTTCGGCCCCGTCCTATGAGACGGTCGTTGAGCGCAATGTGATGGTGCCGCTGCGTGACGGAGTGCGCTGCGCCACCGACCTGTACTTCCCGGCCAGGGACGGTCGCAAGGGCGAGGGCGAGTTCCCGGTGGTGCTTCAGCGCACGCCCTACGACAAGGTGAACGCCGCGGCCACAGGCAGGTACTACGCGGAGCGCGGCTACGTGGCGGCCATGCAGGACGTGCGCGGACGCTATGCCTCCGAGGGGACCTTCTACCCCTTCGCGGATGAGGGACCGGACGGCTACGATGTGGTGGAGTGGCTGGCCGCGCAGCCGTGGTGCGACGGCAAGGTCGGTACGCTGGGCCAGTCGTACTGCGCCGCTGACCAGAGCGCCCTGGCCTCGCTGGATCCGCCGCACCTGGCGGCGATGATCGTGACCTACGGGCCGTCAAGCTACTTCCACCACGCCATGCGCCACAACGGCGTGCTGGAACTGCGCTTCTTCGTCTACGCCTTCCTGATGGCGAGCACCAGTCGCGAGGCGATGGCCGATCCGACCATCAAGGCGGCGCTGGACGAGGCCTACGGCAACATCTGGGAGTGGCTGCGCAACTACCCCATCACGAGGGGTAACTCCCCCTTGCGCCTGGTGCCATCCTACGAGCAGTGGTGCCTGGACCTGATGACGCACGCGACCTATGACGAGCACTGGCGGCAACCCGGCTTCGGGCCCCGCCCCTGGTACGACCAGCACGCGGACGTTCCCACGCTGTACATCGGCGGCTGGTACGACACCTACACGCGCAGCACGGTCGAGAACTTCGTGGAGATGAGCCGACGGCAGCAATCGGCCGTGCACTTGCTCATGGGACCGTGGACGCACGGAGGAGTGGGTGCGCCGACCGCGGGCGACGCCTCTTTCCTCCCCGACGGCGGGCTGTCCGACTACGAGGCCACGCGCCTGCGCTGGCTCGACCATCACCTCAAGGGACTCCCGACCGGTCTGGGCGGGGAGAGGCCGGTCAAGTACTTCGTGATGGGCGGCGGGCCTGGCCCGGAGGACCGGGGCAAGATCGTGGTGCATGGCGGCCAGTGGCGGAGCGCCGATGCCTGGCCGCCCCCGAGCTGCGAGCCGACGTCCTACTACCTGCGCGCCGACGGGGCCCTGAGCGAGCAGCCCCCGGACGACGACATGCAGCCGACGCGCTACGTCTTCGACCCCGCCGATCCGGTGCCCACCATCGGCGGGCATCTGTCGGCCATCCCCATCGCGGCCGGCGCCTACGACCAGCGCAACGACGCGCGCTTCGTGGGCAGCAGAGGGACACTGCCGCTGGCGTCCCGCAATGACGTCCTGGTTTTCCAGACAGAGGCCCTGGCCGAGGACGTGGTCATCGCCGGACCCATCGAGGTCGTCCTCTGGGTGTCCACCGACGCCCCGGACACCGACTTCACGGCCAAGCTCATTGACCTTTACCCGGCCTCAGCGAACTACCCGGACGGCTGTGCGCTCAACATCGCCGACAGCATCGCGCGCCTGCGTTTCCGCAATGGCTTCGAGCGCGAGGAGCTGGCCGAGCCGGGCGAGGTCTACGAGCTGCGCTTTGAGATGTACCCAAGCGCGAACCGGTTCATGGCGGGCCATCGCATCCGGCTGGACATCTCATCCAGCAACTGGCCACGCTTCGAGGTGAACACCAACACCGGCGGGCCGCTGGGGGTGGAACGGCGCATGCGCACCACCGAGAACTGCGTCTACCACGACCGCGAGCGTCCCTCGCACATACTGCTGCCGGTGAAGCCGGGCGAGTGAGGAGCTGTATCAAGCATCGACGGGCGTTCAGAACGGCATTCGCGGACTGCAAGCGCGCCCCAGGATAGGTTTTGAAACGGGCTGTAACTCGACCTGTTCATGGAGCTTTTCGGGGACAGCGTGAGCACAGGTGTTAACAGGCCCGAAACGCGCACAGAGCGTTTCTTGCAGGATCTGTGAGCAGTGCAGTGTGTAGATTCTGGGGTATTGTCGGGCTGGAAGCTGAAAGCGCGCTGTGGCGCAGGCCGACCTACGCGAATAATCGGGGCTAAGCGATTCTCCCCGACGGCGTCGGGGAAGGATTCGCTGCCGTGGATCTGCAATAGTAAGCACATCCCGCTGATCACGAGGAGGTCCGGCGATGGGCAGTACGTATCGTGTAGGGATTATCGGCTTCGCGCATATGCACATCAACAACGTGGCGGCGCTCTTCGGCAAGCACCCTCGCGTCGAGTGGGCCGGCTGCGCGGACACCGTCCCCCTGGTCCCGGAGGTTTCCACGGCCCGGTACACGCGCGCTTGGAACAAGCAGCACGCCCTGACCGAACTCGGGGTCCCGCGCGCGTATGACTCGTACCGGGAGTTGCTCGACAACGAAAAGCTGGATCTCGCCATTGTGTGCAGCGAGAACGCTCAGCATCCGGACATCGTGGAAGCCTGCGCCAACGCCGGGGTGCACGTCTGTGTCGAGAAGCCCATGGCCATGTCCCTGGCGCACGGCCTGCGGATGGCGCGGGCGTGTGAAGCCGCCGGCACGACCCTGGCCATCAACTGGCCGATCGCCTGGTCTTCCGCGACGCGCGAGATGAAACGCCTTCTTGACGAGGGAGCTGTCGGCCGCGTGTTGCAAGTCAGGCACCGCAGCGGCCACAGCGGCCCTCTTGGCCCCGGCGCTTCCCACGCGGGCGCGGCGGCCTCCGCCGATGCTCTGAGCGGGCCCGAGCGGGCCTCGTCCTGGTGGCATCAGACGGCCACCGGCGGCGGCGCCCTGATTGACTTCTGCTGTTACGGGGCGATGCTGGCACGCTGGTTTGTGGGCGAGCAGGCCCAGGCCGTCATGGCCGTGAAGGCGAACCTGGACAGCCCCTGGGGCGAGGCGGACGACAACGGCGTCATGGTGGTCCGGTTTGCCGACGCCATCGGGCTTTTCGAGGGGTCGTGGACGACGCTGGACCACGGGGTGCCCACCGGACCGATCGTCCACGGCACAACCGGCACTCTGGTCATGGACAGGAAGGAGGGAGAGCCGGTCCTACGCCTCGAGCGCGGCGGCGGCAGTACCGAGCTGTTCGAGCCTCCTCTCCTCCCGGGTGAGCGCGCGGACATCGCCGGGGAATACGTCCACCACCTCGACGCGGAAGAACCCCTGCCCCCTCTGCTCGACACCGACCTCAACCTCGAAGCCCTCGCGATCCTCGACGCCGGGGTCAGGTCCGCCGACAGCGGCAGACTCGAACTCGTGGGCAGCCGCGAGTGGCCCCTCGGTTGAGGCAGAATCTGGAGGCATACCGCGAAGCTCTCTGATGCAATCATGGGTCTGATCTTCGACATCCAACGCTTCTCCATTCATGACGGCCCCGGGATTCGGACCACCGTTTTCCTGAAGGGCTGCCCGCTCAGGTGTTTCTGGTGCCAGAACCCCGAAGGCCTGTCATCTCGTCCACAGCTGGACTTCGTCGCCTCCCGGTGCACGAGGTGCGGTGAGTGCGCGAAGGTCTGTCCCGTCGGGGCTCATGTCTTCGACACAGATGCCCATGTGATCCGCCGGGAAAGCTGCACGCTGTGCGGCGCCTGCGCGGAGGTCTGCCTGACGGGCGCACTGACACTCGTCGGTGAAGACAAGAGCGCGGAAGAGATCGTGGGAATTGCCGCCCAGGATCGTGTCTACTATGAGCAGTCCGGTGGGGGCGTGACGCTCTCGGGCGGCGAACCGCTGATGCAGCCGGAGTTCGCGGGCGACCTGCTCGCGGCGTGTCGCGAAGAGGGCATCCATACCGCGCTTGACACCTCTCTTCAATGCGCGCCGGAGGTGCTGGACCGGATCCTGCCGCTGACGGACTTGTTTCTGATAGACATCAAACACCTGGACAGCGTCCGCCACCAGGAGGCGACCGGCGTGGGGAACGAGCAGATCCTGGCGAACGCGGCGACCCTCGGTGCCATGGCGACCCCCATCGTTGTCCGGGTCCCGGTCGTTCCGTCTTTCAACGACTCGACCGACGCGATTCGTGCAATCGCGGAGTTCGCAAGCCGCTTCAGGAAGCTTGAATACCTTGAACTGCTGCCGGTCCACCGGCTGGGCGAATCCAAGTACCGAAGTCTTGGCATGGAAATACAGACATCGCACCTGGAACCTTTCTCCCAAGAACGGATGACCGAGTTGGCTGATGCAGCGCGGACCGTCGGCATTCCCATCAGAGTGGCGGGGGAAGAAGCAGGAGCGTGAACCATGACAACAGACGCCGGCCCTCCCTTCCCGTCCATCTCGCCTGATCTCGATTTCTCCTCGGTCCAGGCACGTCTCGATGAGCTGCGGCGGATCAAGAACGAGCATACGGCCCTCAAGCGCGGCGGCGGTCCGCGCGATACGGACGACTGGGGCAACATCCCTCTCACCGGGCCTTTTCGCTTCGAGCCGGAGAGCGATCGGCCTGACGGTTGTGTGATCGGGCCGCGCCTGTGCGGGCGGAACTTCCGCCGATTCCTGGAAGAGACGCCGGTCTACGTGAACAAGGTGTCGTCCCTGCTCGGCGGCTACTACACCGCGTTCGGGGGGTACGTGACGAGATGGGACCCGGCGGCCCCCTGGGATCACCTGGCGGAGTTCCACGAGCGCTACAACATCGTCCACGGGATCACCGCGGCACAGCACTTCGGGATAGACCTGAACCTCGGGCTACGATTGGGTTTCGGCGGGTTGCTGAACCGGATCCGCGCTTCCAGGAGGGAACATCCCGATCCTGACGAGGAGTTCTACGAGGCCCTGGAGGATGTCGTGCTCGGGATTCAGCAGTGGATTCGCCGTCATGTGGCTGCTGCCCGCCAACTGGCGAGCGAGGAAGCGGACCCCGCCATCCGTCGGAACCTGGAGGAGATGGTGGCGGTGAACGAAAAGCTGGTCAGCGAACCGCCCGAGACCTTCCGCGAGGCGTGCCAGTGGACTGCCTGGTACCAGATGGCGGCGCGCGTATACAACGGCAGCGGCGCTGTGGGCCGCATTGACCAGTATTTCTACCCGTACTACCGGCGGGACCTGGACGCCGGGCATCTCACCGACGAGGAGGCCATCCTGCACCTGGCCTGCCTCAACCTGACCGATCCGCAGTACTATCACGTCGGCGGGATTGACGAGCACGGGAATGACGCCACGAACGAGCTGTCCTTCCTGGTTCTCGAGGCGGTTCGGCGGCTGCACGTCCCAGCCAACGTGTCGGTGGGCGTTCACCCGAACATGGACCCGGAGCTGATGCGAAAGGCCGTCGAGATGCTGTTCAGGGAGAAGCTGGGCATCCCTCGCTTCTTCGCCCCGGAGAGCATCGCCCGGGGATACGCCCGCAACGGGGTGCCGCTGGAGCTGGCCCGGCAGCGTGCGCAGGTGGGCTGCCACTGGACCTGCCTGCCGGGACGGGAGTACTCCCTGAGCGACGTGATCAAGGTCAATTTCGCCAAGGTGTTCAATGCGGCGTTCGAGGACTTGATGGCCGACGGCGACGCGACGCCCTCGGTTGATCTGCTCTGGCGACGTTTCGACCGCCATCTGCGCAAGGTCGTCGCTGTCGTCGCCCAGGGCATTGACCTGCACATGGAGCAGCTTCACCGCTACGCCCCGGAACTGGTCCTCGATCTGCTGTGCCACGGGCCCGTGGAAAAGGGCGTGGATGCCACGCACGGCTCGCTCGAGTACAACACCATCTGCGTGGACGGCGCCGGCCTGGCCACGGCCGCCGATTCGTTTGCCGCTCTCGAGCAACGGGTTGAACGGGAGGGCAAACTGACCTGGAGCGAGGTGGCCCAGGCGCTGGAATGCGACTTCGAGGATGCGGCGCGGGTTCAGGCCCTGCTCAGCAGCGTGCCTTCGTACGGACGGGGGCTGACCCGCGGCGACTTCTGGGCCGAGAGAATCAGCGAACGCTTCACCCAGCTCGTGAGAGAGCAGCCCACCCCCTCGGGCTTCCCGATGGTGCCCGGACTGTTCTCCTGGGCCAGCACCATCCCGATGGGGAAGGTGACCGGCGCTACGCCAAACGGCCGGCACGCGGGTGCGCCCATCTCGTTCGGAGCGAACCCCGACAATGGCTTCCGCAAAGGCGGCCCGGTGACACCAACGGGTATGTCAAACGCCATCGCCAGGGTCCAGCCGGGCTACGGCAATGCCGCCCCCATGCAGCTTGACGTGGACCCGGGGCTCGTCGTGGATGAGGAGGGAATCGAGAAGATCGAGGCCCTGATTCGCGGGCATTTCGAGCTCGGCGGCACTCTCATCAACGCGAATGTGCTCGACAAACAGATGATCCGTGATGCCTACGAGCACCCCGATGAGTATCCCGACCTCGTCGTCCGCGTCACCGGGTTCTCCGCGTACTTCGCGAGCCTGTCCGACGAATTCCGCAAGCTCGTCTACGAACGGATCGTCAACATGGACGGCAAGGAGTAGACGCGTCCAGGCGCTGCGCGAGGAGCGAGCCGAATGAGGCAGTACGATCTCATCATCTCCGGCGGCCGCGTGGTTGACGGCGCTGGCAATCCCTGGTTTCACGCGGACGTGGCGGTGGCGGGCGAGCGGATCGCGGCAGTCGGGCGCTTGGACGCCGAAGCCGCGACGAAGCTGATGGATGCCTCAGGGCTGGTCGTCGCCCCCGGGTTCGTTGATGTGCACACCCACGTCGAGGGCGGCCTGCTCACCGTCCCGACCGCCGACAACTACCTCCGCCAGGGCGTGACCACGGCCATAGGCGGCAATTGCGGCGGCTCGCCCCTGCCTCTGAGCGATAGGTTCGAGAAGCTGGAGGAGCAGGGCATCTCCTG
>CBFDBV010000006.1:0-30408 GCA_965603135.1 uncultured bacterium | reverse complement strand
ATGCAGTTCGCCGCGGCCTTCAAGGACAAGACCGGCGTCGAGCTGCCGGTCAAGCCCGAGGACGAGGCCGCCGAGGAGGATTTCGCGGCGCAGACCTGCATCGTGGCCGGGAACCTCACCACCGGCACCTGGTCGCTGCGTCTGCACGCTCGCCGTCTCATCCACTCGGACGCCACCTCGCCAGGCGAAGGCGGGCATGAGCTGCGGGTGGTGCACGATCCCTGGGGGACGGGCAAGAACGCCGTCTATCTTGGCGGGAGCGGTCCGGCGGGCGTGCGCGCCGCCGGAGCCGCGCTGCTGGAGCGGATTGAGGCGGGCGAGCGAGTTGTGCTCGGGCCGCTGATTGACTGGCAGTCGGAGGCTGGTCACTACGGTCCGGTGAGCGACCAGGAGATAGGGAAATCGGTGGAGGACGCGCGGGAATACCTGGCGTCATTCCGCTCGGCGCGTCAGTACAGCAGCGCCTGCGGGCGCGCCACGAAGGCCGCGCTGCGCTACTACCTCAGCGGGGAGGAGAGCCAGGCACGGCAGTATGAGGCGCTGATGCGGATGCTGGCCAGCTACTACGAAGAGCACGACGTGGCCCCGCCGACTTTCGCCCTCAGCAGCATCGTCTGCGCGCTGGATCAGGTTGAGGAGTGCCCGGCCGTCAGCGACGAGGCCCGGCTGATTGCTGCCGAGTGGATTCGACGGATAGTCGAGGACGCCTTTGAGTACTGGGAGATGCGCGGGCCCATCGCTCGCGAGGCCGCCGGCGTCGTCGAGCCCACCTGGAACCATGAGACCCATCCCTCCCTCGGGATCGCGTACGCGGTCGAGTACTTCGGGGCGCACTACGACCTGCCACAAGCGGTCTACTGGAAGCGCGTGGTGGACAACCTGTTCGAGGGGCAGGCGATGAGCTACAAGCCGCTGGAGGACTCGGCCAACTACCAGTGGCTCACCCTCAACCACACTATGCAGTGGGCGCTCATCACGGGCAAGATGGACTTCTTCTCGAAGGGTGTCGTGCGCAAGTCGGCCGAGCTGGCAATCGCGTGCCACGACAACTTCGGGCATGAGGCGACCTTCGGAGATGCGTGGTATGCCTTCCATTCAACCGCCGGGCAGCTCTTCAGGCGGGCGGCGCTCTACTACCGCGAGCCGCGCTATCAGTTCATGCTCGACCGGCTGGCAGAAGCACGGCGCATCCCGACGATCGAGGCGTTCAGCGTCTCTCGACCCTCGGACGCGCCGGATAATCACATCGGCCTGAGCACCTTCATCCTGGACCCGGCAGTGCAGCGCAAGTTCAGCATCGGCACCGTTCCCGCTGAGCGGTCGCTGGACAAGGCGGTCCTTCGCGGCGGTTGGGACCCGCAGGATCAATACCTGATGCTCGACGGGATCTCCGTGGGCAACCACGGACAAAGGGATGCCAACGCGATCATCCGCTTCTGCGACAATGGCCGGCTCTGGCTGGTGGATATGGACTACATCCGCGCCGCGCCGAAGTGGCACAACTCGATTATGATCGCGCGCGATGGCGAGACGCAGACCCAGCCGCCGCTGTGCGAGCTGACCTGTGAGGCGAACCTGGGCGAGATGGCGATGGTGCAGTCGCGCCTGCCCGGGTACGCCTGGACGGACTGGACGCGCAATATCTTCTGGCGCGCGGAGGACTTCTTCGTGGTCATTGACGAACTCGCCGCGCTCGAGGACGGCGACTTCCTGACGCAGTGCATCTGGCGGACGCTGGGCGAGGAGAGTCTGGAGGGGCGGCGGCGGACCGTCGAGCAGGAGGGCGAGCGCTTCGTCATCGTCAACGCGGATGGCTCGCGGCCGATCGTGCGCGAGAGATGGGACCGCGGACATGACCAGGACCGCGGATACTATGCCAAGTACGAGCACGCGGACAAGATCACGAAGAGCCTCTATCAGGTGAAGTCGGCGAGGCAGGAGGCCGGCGAGGTCCGCAGGTACGTCAACCTCTTCTACACGGAGTCCGGCGAGGGGAGGCGCGAGCTCGATGTGCGCGTTCTCGACGACGGGCGCGTCGTTGTGACGGGCGGCGAGGCGCCGGCGATCCTCGGGCTCGGCCCGTGGGAGACGGCGGATGCGAGGATTGACGCGAAGATGTTCATGCTCTCGGCGGACCGGCTGTGCCTGGCGGACGTGACCTCCGCGCAGGCGCCGGGACTGGAAGTGACCGCGAACGAGCCGTCGGACGTTGCGATCCAGCTCCCCTCAGGCGAAGTCACGCAGGCAGCCGAACAGAGCGCGACGACAAAGGTGCAGGTGGACGCGGCGCAGGTGCGCGGGTGGCTGGGCAAGCTCGTCGAGGGCGCCAGGGAGCCGCCGCAACCTCCCCCGCCAGCACGTCCCGAACTGCCAGGGCAGATGGAGCTCTTGTGGGAGGCCGACCTGGGCAGCCCGGTCACGTGCACGGACTTCTGGGGCGTGAGCGCCCCGGCGCAGATTGCGGTCGGGCTGGAAGACGGGCGGACGGTGCTGGTGGATGCCGATGGCGACATTCAGTGGGAGCGGCCGGCCGAGGCGATGGTCAGGTGCGTGAGCTTCTGCGACCTGGACGGGGATGCGCGGCCGGAGGTGGTCAGCGGCGCCGATGACGCCAAGGTGCGCGCCTTCAGCTTGGCGGGCGACCTGCTCTGGGAACTCGAGATACAGCGTTTCCACGGTCGCAGCGGATCGGTGGCGACGGTCTTCCCCGCGGACCTGGACGGCGACGGCGATGACGAGATCATCGCCGGCTCGGACAACTTCCATCACTACGGCATTGATGGCCGAGGCAAGGAACTCTGGCGGACGGGCACGACACACGCGAGCACGGTCGGGGACGCGGGCGACCTCGACGGTGACGGCAAGGACGAGGTGCTCGCCGGAAGCGAGTACTACGGCTCCAGCATCCTCGATGACAACGGGAAGCGCATCGGCGGCGTGAGCGGCGGGCCGAACTGGACGGCGGCGCTGGCCCTCGACGTCACCGGAGACGGGACCGCGGAGGCGCTCTTCGGCGGCGACCATGCACTGCTTGCGGTTCGCGACGCCACGGGCACCGCCATCTGGGACGCGAACCTGGGGGCGGCGGTCACGGACATCGTGGGCCTCGCGCCGAACGCAGGCGGGGCCGTAGTCGTCGCGTCGTCCGAGGCCTTCGCGGTCTACGCGTTCGATGGGGAGGGCAAGCTGGTCTGGCGCTGTGATCTCCCCGAGCAGGTGTCCGGGCTGGCGACGCTGAATGTCGCGGTCGCGGCCGCCTGCGACGATGGGACGGTGTACCTGATAGCGGCGGATGGGACGATCGTAGCAGGCTACCGGGAGGATGCGCCGCCGCGCCATCTGTCCGCGGGCGACCTGCGCGGCGCGGGCTCGCCAGCCATCATCGCCGCCTACGGGTCGCGGCTCGTCGCGCTGGAGGCTGCACAATGACGGGACCCGGAGGGCCGACATGAACATCGTCTGGATCGCGCTCGACACCCAGCGCGCCGACCATCTGAGCTGCTACGGCTACCCGCGCGCGACCTCGCCGAACCTGGATGCGCTGGCGGCCGAGGGTACGCTGTTCGAGAGCTACATCTCCTCGAGCGCGCATACCACGCCCGCGTTCAGCTCGATGTTCACCGGCCAGGAGCCCTTCCATCACGGCGTCATCGCGACGCTGCATGCCTCGGATAACGAGCCGCAGATGCGCGTGAGGGGCGAGACGCTGACGCTGGCTGAGGTGCTGTACTCGCGCGACTGGCTGACGCACGGCTTCGACAACCAGCTTCACTTCCGCGCGCACCCCGAGTGGATGGCGCGTGGCTTCCGGTACTACGTCAACCTGACCGCGCCGCAAGCCAGCCCCGCCGCGCTGGCCTGCGAGGATATGAACGCGGAGCTGATCCCGTGGCTGCGGCGGCTCGACCGGCAGCGCGACAACTTCATCTTCGTGCATTACTGGGACCCGCATCAGCGCTACGATCCGCCCGAGCCCTTCCTGGGGACCTTCGACCGGAGCCTGGCTGACCTCACCGAGATCACCGCGCCCGACGGCGAGGCGTGGCTGCTGGGCGCGGGGCCGAAGGCGGTGCTGGAGGCCGACGAGTTCGCGCGCGACTCGGTCTGCCGGCACAATGAGGAGCTGCTGCGCGTGGACGCGGCGATCGGGCAGGTCATAGCGACCCTCAGGGACGAGGGCCTATACGACGAGACGATGATCATCGTCAACGCGGATCATGGGGACGATATGCGCGAGCATCACTCGAACTTCGAGCACCGCGAGCCCTACAACTGCTGCACGCACCTGCCGCTGATCGTCAAGCCGGCGGCTGGGATGGCCGAGGCGCAGGCGGCCGGCTCGCGCATGTCGGGCCTGGTCAGCCACGCGGACCTGATGCCGAGCGTGCTGGAGGCGGCGGGCGTCGAGTACCGCCTCGGCCCGCTTCAACGGAGCTTTGCGCCCTTGATCCTGGACCTCGATGGCAGCAGCATACTGCCGCTGATGCGCGGTGAGGCAGAGGCGATCCGCGACAATGTCGTCTCGGTTGGCTCGTACCTGCGGCACGAGGACCTGTATCGGTGCGTCGAGATCGCGGCGCGGGACCTCACCCACCGGCTGCTCATACGCTCCCCGATTCCGCCGGCGCCCTACACCAGCCACGAGGCAACCGGCCTGATCAAGGCCGACCGGCGGGCGGGGGACGGGCTGAGCTTCAACACGCTGCCGAGGGCGGAACTGCTGGACGTGGCGCGGGACCCGACGGAGACCGAGAACCGGCTGAAAGAGGAGGTGCAGACCGCGCGGCGGCTTTACGATGCGCTGCTGCCGTCCATGCGTTCGCCGCTCTTCCTGGGCGATCCGCCAGCGTTCATCGAACTGATGGCCGGGCTCTAGAAGCTGTTTCATAACCTCGGCGAACGGCATTGGCGGGCCCGCCTTCGCCAAGGCTTCGGCGGACAGGCTTGGAAGCCCGCCCTACTGGATGGTGGCCTGCTGGCA
The DNA here is from genome assembly GCA_965603135.1 of uncultured bacterium. Taxonomy (GTDB): domain Bacteria; phylum Armatimonadota; class Zipacnadia; order Zipacnadales; family UBA5352; genus CBFDBV01. The sequence goes on along the minus strand of CBFDBV010000006.1, from coordinate 25,427 downwards.
GAGAGGAAAGGGCGATCGGCCTGTCATCGCCAGCGCAGGTAACACAGGAGGACATTGTCGTCGGGCTGCGGGAGCTGGGGATAGCCGCCGGCGACGGGCTGATGGTGCACTCCTCCCTGAGCAGCTTCGGCTACGTCGAGGGCGGCGCGCAGACCGTCATCGGGGCCCTCCAGGAGATGCTGACCCCGACCGGGACCCTCCTGCTGCCCTCCTTCAATCATGGCGCGGCCTTCCGCGAGGGCGGCCCCGGCTACTTCGACCCCACACAGACGCCCACCACCAACGGCGCCATCCCCGACCTGTTCTGGCGCTTGCCAGGAGTGTGCCGGAGCCTGAACCCGACCCACGCGTTCGCCGCCTGGGGGCGAGAGGCGCAGCGGTACACGCAGTTCCACCATCGCACCCTGACGCTGGGGCCGGAATCGCCCCTGGGCCTGCTCCACACAGACGATGGATCGTGCCTGCTGATGGGGGTGGGGTATGCGCCCAATACCTTCCACCATGTGGTGGAGATGTCCACCGGCGCCCCGTGCCTGGGCTTGCGGACGACGGCGCATCCCGTGGTGCTGGCGGACGGGCGGAGGGTCGAGGGGCGGACGTGGGACTACCGCCGTGGGAGGTGCCCCTTCGATGACGGCGGGGGCTACGGGGAGGAGATGGAAGCGCGCGGCTTGCAGCGCCAGGTCACAGTGGGCGATAGCACGCTGACGCTATTTCGCCTCATGGACTGCTTCGAGGTCATAGCCGAGGCCCTCCACCGTGGCAAGCATGGCTTCCCCGCGTGCACACGTTGTCCGATCCGCCCGCACGGTGGTCCTGATACGGTCCCCTCTGACTGGGACGTCGAGGGGCAGTGTCTCCTGCCCGACTCGCCCGCGTGGGATTACTAGCCGCCAGGGAACAGGCGGCCGGCGGCGATGTGATCGGTCGGGCCGTGACCCTCGCCGAGCGGAAGGCCCCGCCGGATCGCCGCCGTGACGAAGCGCTTCGCCCAGCGCGCGGCCGGCACGAGCCTCATCCCCCGCGCCAGGAAAGCCGCGATGGCCGCCGAAAAGGTGCAGCCCGTGCCGTGCGTGTTGCGGGATTCAATGCGCGGCGCGCTCAACTCGTGCAACTCCCCGGTCTCCGCATCGTAGAGCACGTCCAGTGCGGGGCCCGCCAGGTGGCCGCCCTTCACCACCGCAGCGGCCGGCCCCATCTCACACAGCGCCCGCGCGGCATCGGTCATGTTCTTGGCCTCGATCTGATGGCCCAGAATGACCTCCGCCTCAGGGAGGTTCGGGGTCACCAGCCGGGCCTGGGGCAGGAGCCGCTCGATGACCGCCTGCACGGCATCCTCGGCGAGCAGCGCGTCGCCGCTCTTGGCGACCATCACCGGGTCCACGACCAGGTTCGGGATGCCGTGGGCGGCGATGCGCTCGGCCACGACGCTGACGACCTCGGCATTCCCCAGCATCCCCATCTTTGCCGCGTCGCAGCCGATGTCCTCCATCACCGCGTCAATCTGCGCGGCGACCAGGTCGGGCTCCAGCACCAACGCCTCGCGCACGCCGACGGTGTTCTGCGCCGTGACGGCCGTGATCGCGCTCATTCCGTAGACGCCGAGCGCGGTGAAGGTCTTGAGGTCGGCCTGGATGCCCGCGCCGCCGCCGGAGTCCGAGCCGGCGATGGTCAGTGCGACGGGGCGAGGACGGCTCTGTGCGCTCACCGTCATTCCTCCCGCTTGCTGCGGCCCAGGTACGCGTCGTCAATCCAGAGCTTGCCCAACCCCGCGCCGTCCTTTTCGTAAGCGGCAGGGCCGATCTTGATCGCGGCCCGCGCGGCATCGGCGGGCGTGATGAACGAGGTCTCGATGAGCTGCCACTCGTCAGTCAGCTCGATCTCCTCCAGGCCCCCAATGGCGTTGCGGCGGTCGGCCTGGACGCCGCCCTCGGCCCAGCAGACCAGGCTGACTCCCACCTTCGGCAGGTCGCCCTTCATCCAGCAGCGGAAGTGGTACTTGCTGAAGGGCTGCACCTCCGGGGCATCGTCGGCGGTGAAGCCGCCTGAGCCGGTGACCATCGCGGCTACGTTGATCCAGGGGCCCTTCGGCATCTGGTACCACTCGGTCGCCTCCAGGAGGGCCGAGGCGTCGCCCGAGTGCGCTTCGGCCTCATCGCGCGTCAGCCTGACCCCGCCCGCGCCGGTGTACGTTCGCCACCCGGCCGGTCCGCCGCCCTCAGCCTCCTCAGCGCCGGGGTTGGCGAGCATGTTGCCTCCCTCGGCCTCAGTCAGAGGCGGAAGCGATTCGAGCTTGTCCAGCACCTGCTCGTAGGCCGCCTGTTCCTCGAGGTGCGCGTCCACCTGGGCCACGAAGTCCTCGTTGCCCGTCAGCTCAGCGATCTGACCTCGCAGCTCCTTCATCCGGTTGAGTATTCCCCGCAGCTCCCCGAGATCGTCGTCATCGAGTGGGCGGGCGTTCATCTCTTCCAGCAGGGCCAGCAGCTTCTTGGCCGGCCCCAGGGCGGTGCTGTAATGATCGTACATCTCGTAGTAGAGGTCGCGGAACTCGAGCGCGGCCTCAACCGCCTTGGGCCCGATGACGGCCGCGACCGCGTTCCTCATCGCCCGCTCGGGGTCGTAGGCCTCGGGGTTCCAGAGGCGGTCGGCAGCCGCGAACAGGCCGGCCTTGTACGCCTCGCCGCCGCCCGCGTTCAGGTGCACCTCGCCGCTGGAGGCCTCCGCGAAGTCCTCGGGGTACTCGGTGATCCACTCGTCGAGGAAGAAGTGCGGCGGATTGTGACGGGCGTAGAGGGTGTTGTCCCACAGCATCACCTTCTGCCCCACCAGCTCCTGGTAGTGCGCCAGGTGCTCGCCGGTGATGACCGTAGAGCGCACGCGCGGGCCGGTCCAGACGATGCGCACATCAGCGTCAATGCCCTCGCCGATGGTGCGCAGGTCGGCCTCGCCGCCCTCCTGATAGCGCCCGCCGGGAATCCAGTAATACGGCACGACCACGTAGAGCTTGACGTCGGGGTAGGCCTGCTTCAGCCGGCGGTTGAGGTCATTGATCATATCCACGTTGACGGCACCCAGGTCGTCGCCGTATTTCGCCTGATCGCGCTCGCTGCGGACGTGATAGAGCTTGGGGCCCTGGCGGTCCTGCTCGCTGGCGAAGTCATCCAGGCAGAGCATCACGCGCGTGCCGCCCGCCTCGGGCCCCAGCCGGCAGGCCTCGAAGAGCTTCTCCAGGTCGCCCGGATCGCTGACCTCGATGTGCTCGTCCCAGAGATAGTAAGGGTTGACGAAGGGCATCGTGTCCAGCCCGCGCGCGACCATGTACTCTGTGACCCACGCGACGTACTCGCGGTACTCGGGCGTCGGGTCCACCCACTTGTCGCGCCCGAGCGTTGTGTAGCAGATGTTGTAGCAGTTGAACTTGGCGGAGGGCGTCCACTGCGCCATCTCCTTGGAGCCCTCCTCGCGGTCGAAGGGCCCGCCGACCTTGAAGCTGCGCAGCTTGAAGGTGGGCCAGTCGCGGACGGTCGCCGGGTGAAAGACCAGGCCCTGCTCTGTGCGCTCGAAGAGCTGCACTACCGACTGGGCCGCGAAGTAGCAGCCCGCCGGGTCGGCGCCGGTGCAGATGGCGCCGCGAAAGCCCGACTCGTGCTGGTAGGACGCGATGGCGTAACCCTCTTCCTGCTCGGGCACCGCCACCTTGCACAGATCCCCGTGGCGGGCGACGAAACTGCTCGTCGAGAGCTGCCCGACAGCAAAGAACATCGCACGCCCGCGCGGCATCTGCGCCTCACTGACGACCTCGGCCTTCCCGCCCAGGTGCGCGATGCGGTTGGCGATCTCGTGGGCGGCGAGCCGCTCGGCATCGGTGGCCTTCGTCCCCACGATCACGGGGACGGTCTCGTCGGCGGGCAGCGGCCAGCTCTCCTCGGAGTAAGTGACCTCCTTGGGCGCGGGGATGATGACGCCGGTGTAATAGCCCATGTAGGTGCGGTCGGCTCCGGGCTGGGCGAAGCTGATCTGCGCCACCAGCATGGACAAAGCCGCAACCGCCGCGCACCTGATCATGCTCACGACCTCCCTGACTGTCAAAGCTGGCTGGCAGTTCGCTCCCCCGGGTCTCCATCCCTCCCTGCGCAGGGCTCAGGCCAGCCGGCGGAGAAACGCCCTGCGCGCGCAAGCAGTCGTGCGAGAAGGCTCCAACCTCGATCTGTCATTTGCCTCACCCGCGAAGATGACTGAGCATTGCCCGTCTGTCGGACGAGAGGTGGCGCGTATGCCAGGCAGCGAGATAGCCGTTGCCGCCGAGGGCCTGACCCGGCTCTACGGCGAGCAAATGGCCGTGGATCATATCTCCTTCGAGGTCCATCGCGGGGAGATCTTCGGCTTCCTCGGCCCCAACGGCGCCGGTAAGACCACCACCCAGCGGATGCTCACCGGCGTCCTCCCGCCCAGCGAGGGCCACGCCTACGTGCTCGACCATGACATGGTGCGTGACCCGCTGGGGGCTAAGGAGCACATCGGGGTGGTGCCGGAGGCGGCCAACCCGTACCTGGAACTGAGCGGCTGGGGGAACCTGATGCTCTTCGGGGAACTCTACGGCGTGCCGCGACGGCGCAGACAGGAGCGCGGCGAGGCTCTTCTGAGGGAGTTCGACCTCTGGGAGCGGCGGCACGACCGCGTGCGGGCCTACTCAAAGGGAATGCGGCAGCGGCTGATGCTCGCGATGGCGCTTGTGCACGAACCTCAGGCGCTCTTCCTGGATGAGCCGACCTCGGGGCTGGACGTGGCGAGCCGGCGGTTGATTCATTCAATCGTGAGGAGGCTGGCGAGCGAGGGCGCGGCGGTCTTCTACACCACTCACAACATCGAAGAGGCCAACTTGCTTTGCGACCGCGTGGCGATTATCTGCCGCGGTCGCCTCGCCGCCGTGGACAGTCCCGAGGCCCTCAAGACAGCCTTCGCGGACAGCCAGGCCGTTGAGGTGGCCTTCGCCAGCCCGCTGGACCTCGAGGAGTTGCCCGCTTTGCCGCAGGTCACCAGAGCGGAGAAGCAGGGCGATAGGCTGTGCCTTTACACCAGTTCACCGGGGGCGGTGGTGGCGCACGTCGTTGACTTGGCGCGAGAGCGCGATCTGGAGATCATCGCGCTGAGCACCCTGGGGCCAAGCCTGGAAGAGGTCTTCCTGCGTCTGACCGAGTCAGGAGATGAGGCATCGTGACCGCGGCTGCACACAGGGCCTGGGCCATCGCAAAGAAAGACGTGCGCATCTACTGCTCGCGGGGGCCGGTGATCATCTTCGGCGTTCTCTTCCCGACCTTTCTGTTCGTGGCCTTCGCCTGGGGGCGCAACGTGCCCGCCGACAGCCTGGTGCCCGGCCTGATCGGGATGGCGCTGTTCTTCACGGCCTCCGCCACGACGCCCGCCGTCCTGCCCTTCGAGACGCGAACGCGCACCCTGGAGCGGCTGCTGACCGCGCCGATCACGATCCCGATGCTCATTGCCGGCGACGTGATCGCCGCGCTCCTGTTCGGGCTGCTGCTCTCGCTGATACCCATCGTCATCAGCCTGGCGGTAGTCCGGGCGCCGCTGCACCACCCGCTTCAACTCGTCGGCGGGGTCATCCTGTCTGCGCTCTGCTTCGCCATCATGGGGAGCCTGTTCTCAGCGCCTGCCACCGACAACCCGGCCAGCATCATGACGCTCTCGAACCTGGTTCGGCTGCCGCTCATCTTCGTCAGCGGGGTGTTCATGCCGGTGGCGAAGATGGGCGCGTGGGTGAGGCCCATCGCGTACCTCTCGCCGCTGACGTACACGACCGAGCTCATGCGGAACGCCTTCGGCGGGGAGGCCGTCATCTCGGCAGGCCTGTGCCTGGGGATGCTGGCCCTCTTCTGCATAGCCCTGTGGATCATCACCATGGCGGCGCACCGGGCCAGCATACACCGGAGGCTCTTCCTGTGAACCGCCTGCGCAAGTCGCCTTCGTCGGCCTCCCCGGGAGTTTGAGCGATGAAAAAAGGGCGCGCAGTGCTTCTGGATCGGGATGGCGTGATCAATGACCACGCGCTGGACTACGTCACGAGCTGGGAGCAGTTCCGGCTTATGCCGGACGCGCTGGAGGCACTGCGCCGCCTGCACCAGGCCGGGTGGCTGGTGCTGGTGGTGACGAATCAGTCGGCGGTCGGCAGGGGGATGATGACCGAGGCGGAGCTTGAGGGGATTCACTCGCGGATGTTGGCGCTCGTCGAGCAAGGCGGCGGGCGGATCGAGCGCGTCTTCTGCTGCCCTCACGGCCCTGACGAGGGCTGCTCGTGCCGCAAGCCGAAGCCGGGCCTGCTGCTGGAGGCTGCGCGGGAGTGCGACCTCGACCTGGCCTCGTGCTATCTGGTCGGGGACAGCGCGCGGGACATCGCGGCCGGCCAGGCGGTGGGGTCAACTACCATCCTGGTTGAGGGCGTGGATGCCAGCCGCGCGAGAGAGCAGCTTCAAAGGCTTGAACGCCCCCCGGGCTTCCTCGTCAAGAACCTCGCGGCAGCAGTTGACGTCATCCTCCGCCTGGAGAGCGATCAGAGCAGCGCCAGCACGCGCTCGGGGTAGTTGCTGACCAGCGCGTCCACGCCGAGCTCCATCTGCCGCCTGATGTCCTGCTCCTCGTCCATCGTCCAGGCCATCAGCGCCAGGCCGCGCACGTGGCACTCGTACACAAACCCCTCGGTGATCGCCCGGTGATTGCAGGTGACGAAGTTGCAGCCGACCTCCAGGGCAGTGTCAATGAGCGCCAGGATGCCCTCGCGACCCTCGGCCTCGGGGCCGCCGCTGATCCAGCCGCAGGCGAGGCGGGGCTCGCCCGCCTTCGCGACGCGCAGGTCGTCGAGGTCGAAGGAGACGATCGAGACGCGTCGGATGGCGTCGGCAGCGCACACCTCCTCGACAACCTGCTCCGCGATACCGCGCTGCTTGATCTCGATGTCGAGCACGCAGGCCGGCGTGACCGCCTCCAGCGCCTCGGCGAGGGTGGGGACACGCTCCCCGGCGTAGCTCTCGTCCTTCCACGAGCCGGCGTCGAGGGCACGTATCTGCTCCAGGCTCATCGCGCTGACCTCGCCCTCGCCGTCGGTGGTGCGATTGACGGCCGCGTCATGCATAAGCACGATGGCGCCGTCGCTGGTGCGGCGCACGTCGCACTCGATGAAGTCCACCGCCAGCTCGATGGCGGCCTCGAAGGCGGCAAGGGTGTTCTCGGGCGCGACGCCGGAACGCCCGCGGTGCGCGCAGACCATCGGTGCTAGCCTTCTCATATTGGATGCTCCTCTTCAAAGCTCCCGGCTGGCGCTCTACGCGGGCGGGAAGACGGCAGGCAGGGCTCCGAGCAGGTCCGAGGCCAGGAGGCCACGGCGGCTGGGCGAAGCGACAACGTCAGCGGCCTTGCCGTGATAGTACGCGGCGGCTGCGCCGGCTGCGATCGGCTCCGCGCCGCCCGCAAGAAATGCGCCCACCATCCCGGCGAGCACGTCGCCCGTGCCGCCGCTGGCCAGCGCCTGGCTGCCGGTGGGGTTGATCCAGGCCTGCCCGTCAGGGGCGGCGGTGACCGTGCCGGCGCCCTTGAGCATCACGGTCAGGTTGAGCTCCTGCGCGAGGGCGCGCGCAGCGGTCGGTCGGTCCGCCTGAATCTCCGAGATCGAGCTTTCTGTCAGGCGCGCCATCTCGCCCGGATGAGGGGTCAGGACGGTCGCCGCCGGGCGCTCGCTCAGCTCACCTGCCCTCCCCGCGAAGGCGTTCAGGCCGTCGGCGTCCAGGGCAAGCGGCCGGTCAACTTCGGCAGCGATGCGCCGTGCCAACTCGGCCGTGGCGGGATGCTGCGACAGGCCCGGCCCCACGAGCACAGCGTCAGCGTCCCCCGCAAGCTCCAGCAGCGCCTCGGCGGCCTCCGCCGCCAGCGTGCGCGCCTCGGTCTCAGGCATCGGCGCAGTCATAACCTCCGTGCACCTGGCCTCCAGGATGTCGTTGAGGCTCCCGGGGACGGCGAGGGTGACCAGGCCCGCTCCGGCGCGCATCGCTCCCAGGCCGGCCATCGCCGCCGCGCCCGTCATCCCCACCGAGCCGGCGACGATCAACAGCTTCCCGGCATCGCCCTTGTGCATCGCGGCGGCGCGCGCGGGAAGCATCGCCGCCGCGTCCGCCTCCGTGGTCAGATTCGTCGTGAGATCGTCGGACCCAGTCAGCGCCGGCGGCATCCCGATGGGCGCCACCCTGATCTCGCCGCAGCACTCGCGGCCGGGATACAGATGCAGCCCCACCTTCGCGAGGGCGAAGGTGATGGTCATGCGCGCCCGCACGGCATCGCCCAGGATGGCGCCGGTGTCGGCGTCAACGCCGGAGGGGATGTCAATCGCCACGACCGGGGCGGCCGCCGCGTTGATGGCCTCGATGGCCTCCCGGGCCGCGCCGCGCACCTCGCCGGAGAGGCCGGTGCCCAGCACGCCGTCCACGATCACGGCGGCGTTCGCCAGCCGCTCGGCGAAGGCTGCCGCGTCCGGATCTTCGTGGATGGGAACGCCCATCTTGCGGGCCATCGCGCAGTTGGCGGACGCGTCTCCCGACAGCTCATCGGCCGCGCAGAGCAGGCAGACCTCGACGGGTCGTGCGGCGGAGTACAGCCAGCGTGCGACCACGAAGCCATCGCCGCCGTTGTTGCCCCGGCCAGCAACCACCACCACCACCCCGCCGCCCACCTCGCCCAGCACTTCCTGGGCCGCGGCGACCACGGCGCGGCCCGCGTTCTCCATCAGCGTCCTGCCGGGCAGGCCGTACTCCTCGATGGTCTGCCGGTCAATCTCTCGCATCTGTGCGGCAGTTGCCAGCTTCATTCTGCATCACCCTCGCCCGGTCCGTCGCGGCATCGGCATATGCAGGGGCCGGCCCAGAACGCATAGCGCCGCCTCGTGCACGACCTCGCTGTATGTCGGGTGCGCGTGGATCGTGTTGACGAGGTCCTCAGCGCTGGCCCCGATCTCCACGGCCAGCGTCAACTCCGCTATCAGCTCGGTGGTGAGCTTGCCCACGATGGCAGCGCCGAGCACCCGGCCGCTGTCGGGGTCGGTGATGATCTTGGCGAAGCCCTCTCTGACCCCGAGGGTGACGGCGCGCCCGTTGGCGGCAAAGGGGAACTTGCCGACGCTCACCTCGATGCCCAACTCCCGGGCTCGGTGCTCTTGCAGGCCCACCGAGGCCAGCTCCGGGTGGCAGTACATCGCCGTGGGGATGGCGTTGTAGTTGAGGTAGCTCGGGAGGCCCTGGCTGTCCTCGACGGCGGCGACGGCCTCGTGCATCGCGAGGTGGGCCAGGCCGATCCCCCTTATGCAGTCCCCGATGGCGTAGATGTGATCCTGGCTGGTCCTGAGCGAGGCGCCCGGGCAGCTCTCCGCTTTCGGCTCCTTGGGGTCCATCGAGGGCGTGTCCACGCCCTCGCGCACGCACACGCACTGCCTGGCGAGCTCCAGGCTGGCGGCCTCGGCTCCCAGGTCCTCAGTGTTCGGGCAGCGTCCGACCGCGATGAGGATCACCTCGGCCTCGGCGTGATGCTCTCGGCCATCTCGCTCGAAGATGACGCGCTTGCCCTCCGGCGCGTCCTCGATGCTTTTCACGTGCGCGTTCATCTCCAACTTGCCGCCCCTGCGCGTGAAGATACTCATTACGACCTCACTGACCTCCGGGTCCTCACGCGGCAGGGGTCTGTCAAACATCTCCATCAAGGTGACCTGAGCGCCGAAGTGCAGGTAGATGCACGCGAACTCCATCCCCGTAGGGCCGGCGCCGATCACGATCATAGACTTCGGCACGCGCTGGAAGCGCACGGCGTCGTCGCTGGTCCAGACGTTCTCTCCGTCGGCCCCGTCCACCAGGTTGGCGATCGCCCTGGAGCCGGTGGCGATCACAATGGCCTCGGCCTCGACCACGCTCTCCCCGTCCGGTCCTGTGACACTCACCTCGTTCGGCCCCAGGAACCTGCCGTGGCCGGCGAGCACCTCAACCCCGGCCCTCTCCAGCAGCGTCCCCACGCCGGAGGTGAGCTGCTTGACACAGCGGTCCTTGTGCCGGCGCACCTTGTCAAGATCGAAGCTCACAGCGGGGACCTCGATGCCGAAGCGCGCCGCCTTCTCGGCCGAGTCGAGCACCTGCGCGGCACCCAGCAGCGCCTTGGTCGGGATGCAGCCGCGGTTGAGGCAGGTGCCCCCCAGCTCGGCCTCCTCAATGAGCGCGACCGAGCAATCTAGCTGCGCTCCACGCAGGGCGGCGACGTATCCCCCCGGCCCGCCGCCGATCACAGCCAGATCATAGGAGCTTGCGCAGGCGCTCACATTCACATACCTCCCACGGCGCGAACGTGGCTGCCTCTGCGCTCACGCGGGTACCTCAGGCCGATGACGCGCGCAGATTCAGCCTGCTGAGAAGCTTTGTCTAGGTTGATGTGCAAAAAGCTGTGCATAATGTGCATAACCCCAGCGTGCGCCCTGGCGGCATCAGAATGCCCCCTGAGGCCCGCAGAGAGACCTAAGGGCTCATTCGCCCGCCGCCGCTTGGCGGGTCGCCGGACGGTACCGCCAGAGCATCTCCGGCCATCGCTCGGCCCGCACACCGGCTGCCTCCAGGATGTGCGCGTGGTAGGAGAAATCGCCGATCTCGCTCCGGCGGTGGGCGTCGGTGCCGGTGGCAATCGTCACGCCAGCCTCCGAGGCCAGCCTGGTCATAGTCAGGTCCTCGTCCGGGAACTGCTTGTGCGAGTTGATCTCCAGGGCGAAGCCCTCGGCCGCGGCCAGCGCCACCACCCAGCGCATCAACTCCTCGGGCACCGGGCAGTCCTCCGCCAGCATCACGCGGAACGGGTGCGCCAGTATCTCCATCCCCGCCTCGAGCAGCGCCCGGGCCTGGAACTTGTACTCCGCGACGATCTCGGTCAGGGACCGCCCCTGCCGCAGCGTGGGAAGCGAGTGAACCGCGCCCACCACCACGTCAAGCCCCGCGAGCAGGTCCTCAGGGAAGACCGGACGCCCGTCGGGCAGCACGTCCAACTCCGTGCCAACCAGCATTCCGCCGCACTGCAAGTCCCTGACGCGCTCCAGGTAGCGCTCGCTGCGCTCGCGCCCGGCCTCCAGGTTGGCCTCGTAGAGAGCGACCGCATCTTCCGTCCAGAACGCCCACGGCTTCTCCGGCGGATAGAACAGATGGGCACTGTGATCGGTGATGACGAAGACCATGTCACTGGTGCGGGCGAGTTCGGCGTACCCCTGCAAGGTCACGTCCTCGCCGCAGGCCGAGTACTCACTGTGTACGTGGCAGTCTGTGAAATCAAAGCCCATCGCGATCTCCTGGGTTCTTAGACAACCTCTGCCTGCGAGAGGTGTGCGGGCCGAAGGTCCCGCTGCGACAGACGAGGGCGCCTCGCAGACGCGGGCGCCCCTTTCTTCGCAGTCCGTTTGCGCTGCGGCCTGTTAGATGCCCGGCCCGTCGTCAACGTAGCTGAGGGGCAACTCGATGCTGGCGCCGCCCTCGCGGCTGGACTTGTAGATGGCCTTGATGACCTCCACGGCCCTGCGCGCCTCGCTGCCGGGGATCTCCGGCTCCCGGTCGTTGATGATGGCGTCACAGAGGTCTCCCACGTGCTGGACGTGGCCGGTGGGGGTGATCGCCGTCGAGTCAGAGGCGGTGCCCTCGGTCTCGGCCTCCGCCTCCTCCTCTTCCTCGCCCTCGATGGCCCACTTGGTGATGGTATCGCCGCTGAGGATGATGGTACCGTTGTCGCCGCTGATCTCGACCCGGCAGCCCTCGCCCGGGGTCACGCTGGTGGTGCCCTCCAGCACGCCCAGCGCGCCGTTCTCGAACTCGAGCATCGCCACGGCGGTGTCCTCGACCGGGATGTTGCGCACCATCCGCCGGCAGTACCCGCTCAGGCGCCTGACCGGCCCCATCAGGTGGATGATCAGGTCAATGCCGTGCACGCCCTGGTTCATCAGCGCCCCGCCGCCGTCCAGCTCCCAGGTGGCGCGCCAGTCGCCGCTGGCGTAGTACTCGTGGGAGCGGAAGTACTTCTGATAACAGTCGCCCAGCACCAGCTTGCCGAGCTTGCCCGTGCGCACCGCCTCCCGCACTCGCCTGGTGCTCTCGTAAGTCCGCCGCTGGAAGACGCCGGCGAGCTTGACATTATTGTCCCTGGCGGCTGCGATCATGTCGTCAATCTTCTTGAGCGTGACGTCCAGGGGCTTTTCGCACAGGATGTGCTTGCCGGCCTGGGCGGCGGCGATGGCGTGCTCGGAGTGCATGCCGCTGGGGGTGCATACGCACGCGACCTGTATGTCCTCGCGCGCCAGCATATCCTCCAGGTCGCGGTAGTAGTTGTCGCCCAGCACCGCCTCCTCCGCGAAGGCCTTTGCCCTCTCCTCGATGATGTCGCAGCACGCGATCAACTCGGCGGCCTCCACCTGCTCGATCGCTGTTCGGTGCGTGCCGGAGATGACGCCGCAGCCGATGATCCCGAAACCGATCTTGTCCATGTCAGTGTTCCCTCCATTGTGCAGGCTTCGCCTGCAGTTGCTGTCGTTCAGGCACCAGCCTCCAGATTGTCCAGTATCTCCAGGATCAGGATGATGGCCTCGGCGGTAGCATCCGTCCTGGCGCCGGGCAGGTCGCTGGGCAGTGAGCCCTGGCTCCAAGTGCCGTCATCCCTCTGACGGGAGACCAGGCCGCTGAGAACCGAGGCAGCGATGCGCTGGTAGTTGACGTTGCCGCTGGCGGCGAACAGGAGGGAGGCGGCCCAACCCAGGAAGCCGCTCTGCGGGATCGAGTAGCGGTCTCCGGCTCCTGAATCGCAGAAGTGCACGTAGCTCTGCGCGACCTGGTGGTAGATCTCGTCGTTGGTCGCTTCCCACAGTCGCACCAGAAAGCTCGCCGCCAGGCCCGGAACGAAGTACCATTGCAGCTCCTTGCCCATAGTGATGGTGTACTGGTCGGCCAGCTCATCGGGATAGATGCGCGTCGGCTCCTCGCCGCGGCTGACCGCCAGATACATTCGGGTGCCGGAGGCAGGCTGGTCCTCCCAGCGCCTGACCAGGAAGCCCCCCACGGCGGTGGCAACCTCTTCGCGTCCCAGGTAGAGCGCCGCCAGCCCCGCCATGGCGGTGCTGAGCAGGTCCTGATCGTCGTCGAGCGCGGCTTCGGGCCCGGCGCGCAGGAAGCCTCCGGTCTGGGGGTGCTGAAGGCTGCTCAGGAAGTCGAAGGCTCGCAGAGAGAGCCCAAACTGCCCCAGGCGCTGCGCCCCGCAGATGATCCACGAGTTGCCGTAGTGGTAGTACCGCGACAGCGGCCCCTGACGCGCGAAGGTCGCGCCCAGGTCGCCCTCCTCGTCCAGGCTGTTGGCGGCGATCCAGGTACACAGCCTGCTCCCTCTCCCGCTCTGCCCGCTCAACGCGAGCGCGTACGGGACCTTATGGAAGCTCGCCATGCCCTCGGCCACCGGCTGCACCGACCCGTCGGCGATCTGCTGTTTGACCAGCCATTTGACGCCCTCGATGGCTGCGCGCTTGCATCCTACTTTGTCCGTGAGAAGCCCTCCCGTACGGCGGATGCTGGAGGCTGGAAGCTGGAAACGGTCCCGCCTTCGCCAAGGCTTCCGCCGTCGCCAAGGCTATGGCGGCAAGTCGGCGGACAGGCTTGGAAGCCCACCCTCCGCGTGGGTTTGTGGACGTCGGCATCAGTGGGCCGGATGGGGCCCCTCGGCGCTTCGCGCCGTTTCCCCATTCGGCCCCACCATAATGCCTCTCCGCAATGTCGCGGACCTGTGCAACTGAGCACTAGGTCGTGACGCCTGCGTTCTCAAATATGCCCTCGGCCCGGTCGGCGTACGCCACCTTGTCGGCCTGGGGCACGGTGCGCCAGATGAGGAACTGCTTGCGAATCGAGCCCAGGAACAGAGAGTTCGTCTTCTTCCAGGAGGTAATGTCCCCGGCCAGCCGGTGCAGGCGAACCTCGATGGCAAAGATCTCCTCGTCCTCGGTCGGCACACAGGACATGTCGAAGTCCTGACTGACACCCAGGTCGTAGGGCGCCAGCCACATACGCATCTTGACCGACACGCCGTCATCGTAGGTATCCCCGAGCGGCTCCAGGCGCACGTCCTCGGCGAGGAACTCGCCGCCGGCATACCCCACGTACTCGCCGAAGAACTCCTGGATGAACTCCGACACGCCGAAGGCGTCGCGGCCGGTGACGCTGAAGGGCAGCACGATCAGCAGGTCATCGCCGTCGGGCTCGGGCAGCTCCCACTTGCGCGCAATGCCGGGCGAGGCTATCTCCGAGGCCCGCCGGCTCGGATACACCGTGGAGAGCAGAACCACTATCACCACCAGGATCGTCACCCCGACCGCCGACATGGACGAGTAGTTCAGCTCGATGACTCCGCCCAGTCCGTAGGCGTGGACGATCTTGGCCAGGACCTGGCCTATCAGGTAGCCCACGATGGCCCCGAGGTTGGCGAAGACCGAGGCCTCGGCCAGGAACAGCATAGCGATGTGCGAGGGGGCCAGCCCCAGGGAGCTGTAAATGCCGATCTCAGTCGTGCGCTCGTAGACTGCGCCCAGCATGGTGTTGAGCACGATGAGCGCCGCGATCAGAATCGGGATGGCGAGCGTCTCCAGCCCGCTGGCGGTGGTCATACCCACAGAGCTGAACAGATAGGCGTCGTCGCCTATGCCCGCATAGAGGCTCAGGGCGAACCGCTTCATCAGCCGCTCCACCTCTTTGCCGACCTCCTGCGGCTCGTTGTAGCGCACCGCCACGGCCCGCAGCGTCCCGCCCAACTCCAGCACTCGGTCGTAGGGCAGCACCGCGACCTTTTCCGGACCGTAGTGCTTGTACTCCTGGAGCAGGGACTGTGCGCCGCTGGTGCCGAGCTGGGAGCGCTTCTCAGCCTGGCGCTTAAGCTCTTCAATGACCTCCGGTCTGAGCATCGCATAGTTGACGGGCGTCATCGGCTCGCCGTCCAGGTCATCCAGCGTGCGCAGCTTGTTCTCGTCCAGGAGGCCTATGACGCGGAAGTCCGTGCCGAAGACCTTGACGAAGACCGAGCCGACCTGGGTATCGCTGACGCCCAGGGTCTTGGCGACGGTGGTGGGCACCAGGCAGACATCGGTCTCGCCCGGAGCCATCCACCGTCCGGCCACCACGACCTCCTCTACCTCCATCACTTTCCTCTCCTGGGCCGAGAGCCCAAGGATCGCGTTCACCGTGTAGGTCTTGCCCGGGTCGTCCGCCCGCGCGATGTCAATCATCAGCTCCTTCTCGATGTCGGCGGAGGTGTACCAGGCGCGCGGGGAGACCACGCCCTTCTTCTCCAGCTCGTTGCCGATGATGTCGGCGGTGGGGCCCTCCAGCGACAGCCAGGAGCGGTCGCGGAGCATAATGCCCTTGTATGGGGGCGAGTGCGCGAGCCTTATCTCGTTGGAGCGCAGGTATGACTTGACGGAGGTGAAGCTGAGCACGGTGAAGGTGAGGAGGATGAGGGTGGCGGCGGTGAGGCCGGTTCGGGCCTTGCGCCGGCGCATATTGGCGATGCCGAGCCCGAAGGCGGCGGCGGTCGCCGACAGCCGCCCGACGTCGGCCTCGTGCACCCCGCCCCGCTGCTGCTTCATAGCCTTCAGCTCTTCGTTGAACTTCATAGTGACGATGCTGATGACCATCGCCGCCAGCGCCATCACTATGAAGGCGAGCAGGATTATGGGCGGGCTGGTGGTGAGCGCGAAGGCCGGATGCACCAGCGCCAGCAGCAGAAAGACCAACACGAAGACCGCCACCGTGCCGATGATCTGCCCGATGATGGTGCGGGCGTGGAAGAAGAGCCGCTCGCCGAAGAACGCGAAGGGCAGCAGTATCGCCAGGTAGAAGAGTACGCCCTTGACCACGTCCAGGGCGGTTTTCTGCACATCCGGGTAGGCGCGGGACTCGTAGCCCCAGGCGTGTCGCGCCGCGGCGATCGCCACGTCATAGCGCTGCTCCTGGAGGGCCGCTACCGAGGTGTCGAGCGCCTCGCGCGCCATCTGGTGCAGCTCCAGCACGCGCTGGTTGACAATTCCGTGCTTCTCCAGCTTCTTCATCCGGTAGTCGTCAAGCAGCCACATGTCCCAGCCAATGCGAAGGGGTGTGAGCGGGACACTGGAGGTGCGGATCGCGGCGAAGCCCTCGCCCTGGGGCGTCTCCTGGGTGGCGTTGATGGCTATCATACGCACCCCGAGCAGCCCCATGCCCATCGTCACCTGCATATCCAGCCCCGGGCTGGAGTAGATGACCGCGCACGGCTCGACATAGGACGGGAACTCCGCGGCGGTCTGCATCTCGTTTATTGAGTAGCCGAAGGTGATCGGCTCCGAGTAGTCCTCCGCGTCGTAGACGAAGACCTTCTGGAGGGTCTGGAAGTACCTCTCGTCCACCAGGTCGAAGAGGTCGGTGGACACACAGCCGAAGACGATCACGGGTCGCTTGAGCCCTGCTCGACCGTAGACGGCACGGGGGTACTTCTTGTCCCCGTCCGGTCCCCGGTCCGGGGCGTAGGCGATGTCACCGCTGTCCGGGTCGAAGCCGTAGGCTTCCAGTTGCGCCGCGCGGGTGGCCATCTCGCCGTGCACGGTGAACTCGCTGGTCTCGTTGGTCATGCCCAGGACCTCGGTGTGCACGCCCATCATCATCCGGTATTGCCCCTGGATGAGCACGAGCGCGTTGGGCACGGGGCTGTTGGGCACGAAGCTCTCGCGGCGTCGGAACTCCAGCACGGTCCCCTCGACATCAATGAGGTCATCCATCTTCTTGAGGGCCTCGACGCGCTTGAGCGCGCGGTCGGCCAGCGTCGGGTCGTCGAGGAAGTCGTAGAGCATACACACGAGGATACGGTTCTGGATCAGCAGGTTCGCCATATCCACGCGGTCAACGGTGTCGAGGGGAGTGTCCACCAGCGAGCGCGCGTCATTGACGGTGGTGAAGACGATCCCGGGCCTGCCGCCGCGGATGACCATCTCGTGGTCGAAGGCGATTTTGCCGGGGAAGAAGGTGTGCCACTCGCGGCCTTTGATGGGGTTGATGCCGTCAACGAAGTTCGCGTCCACATCCAGTCCCAGTGCCTGGCAGATGTCACCGCCGTACTGGGAGAGTTGCTTGCCCAGGGGCGAATAGAAGCGCAGCAGGTGCGCCTGCGAGAAGTACCAGCCGACCTGGAAGGCGCCGAGAGTTGCGGTGTGAGTGCTCAAGTCGAGGCCGACGAAGAGGTGGATCTTCTCGAAGCGGTCCAGGCACTGCCAGAGTTCGATGTCGCGCTGCTTGCGCTCGGTGTCAGCTTGCAGACGCTCATCTCGTGCCTGGGCGGCTGACTGCCCCAGCTCCAACTGTCCCACGTTGATGCGGCTTGCCCGCTCCTGGGCGCGCGTGTATTGCTCCTGCCTCAGCCTGCCCTTCTGCCTTTCGAGGTCTTGGCGCCGGGCCATCATCTCCTGGATTTCCTGCTTTGTGTTCCGCTGCGCCCTCTGAAGCTCGGCCAGCTCCTCTCGCAGCTCTGTGAGTCGTTGCTGGCGGAGCCGCTCCTTGCGAGGCTCCTTGCCCCAGAGGTTGACGAACTCTTTGGCCCCGCTCAGCGCCTGGAAATGCCCGCTGCAAGCCAGGAAGATGACGCTGCGGCTGGGAGGGTTGTTGACGAAGATCTCGGCCAGCTCCAGGAGGGTGGCAATGGATACGGCGTTCTCCGCCCCCGGAGACAGCGACGGTATCACCGAGATGGAGTCATAGTAGGCCTCGAGGATGATGGCTTCTTTCCCTAGCTGCGGGTCCTTGCTCTCAAGTATCGCGATGATGTTGCGGTTGGTGCGGTGCTCCCAGCGCACGCGGGCGGACAGCTTCCCCGTGACATCCCCCTTCGCGACCATCGCCTGCACTTCGGCGGCGTCGTCGGCGCTCACGTAGAAGCGGGGCACGTCCACCGGGCAGCGCAGCATCTTCATCTCGGCCTCGCCGCGGGTGGTGTCAATCGGCTCGATGAAGAGGAGCGCGCCGGCCCCCAGCAGAGGGGCGTTCAGCCAGTTCTGGCCGGTGTTGAAGTCCATAAGCACGAGAGCGTTGGCGGAGGGCTTGCCATTGAAGTCGGACAGGTCGCCATGCCCGACGTATATGACCGGGCCCTCCAGGCCTGCCTCGGGGACCTGCACCGTGCGGCACAGGTTGGGCCACAGACCGTGCAGCTCGTAGCGTCGGTCTCCTATCTCCAGCCAGGCGCTCTGCTCCAGGGGCGTGGGCAGCTCGAACTCTTGCACCCAGGTGTCCAGGCCGAGGCGCTCAAAGGCCTCCAGAATCATATTCGCGGCGGCCTCGTTGCCCGGATAGCCCGACACGCGCGAGCCGAGACCGGCAAAGACCTTCAGGCGCGCGGTCAGCCGCCCCTCGTCAATCTTGGCCGCAAGCTCCTGGTAGTCGGGAGCGCACCACGCTGGCGCGAGTGCTCCGAGCGTCAGGGCAGTCACGACTGCTACAACGCCCCAGCGCGTGTACCGCTGCCCACAGCTTCTCATCTGCTCTTCACTCCTCGCACTTCTGCGAGCTACGACCTACGAGCTTCGAGGCCTACGCCTCAAACCTCGACGGTAGGGCGGGCTTCCAGCCCGCCACAATGGTCGGGTTTGCGTGGTTGGCGGGCTGGAAGCCCGCCCTACTGGGTAATGGATTCTGGAGAGCGCATTCCCCATGACCCGCTCCTGGTGTCAGTCGCTTGCGATGAGCCGTTAGCCGTTTCCCCATTCCCCATAACCCATTCCCCATCACCCGAAATGTACACAGTAGCGGCGGTACATCTCGTTGATGATGCTCAGCCAACCCCAGACCAGGCCGGCCGTGAAAAAGTGGCCGACCACAATGCCCAGGAAGAACGGTATCAACCGCCGGTACAAACCCATCCCCCCGAGCCTGAGCACCAGGCTCTTGACCACCCAGACCAGGAAGAACGGGCCCCACAGCGGGTGGCCGTAGGCGGTGACCATCGCCAGGCCCAGCGGGTGGAGCGGGAACCGCAAGAACACCGAGCGCAGGACCACCAGCGCCGCAGTCGCTACTACGCCGGTCGCCGCGGCCGCCGTACGTGCGCGATCCGGCGGCTTGTGCGCCCGCATAAAGCCGGAGAGTTCCTCGAACTCGTTGGTGGCCAGGCGCGTGCGGTAGCCGCCTTGGGTGGTGCCGCCCTCCAGTATATTCGCCCCGTGCTTGTAGTAGGCCTGCAAGTGTATCACATAGGCGCCCCAGAGGCCAACTACGAGCGCGACCACGAGCCAGATGGCCATGGTTCGCTGCTTGATGCGCGCCTGGTCGGCGATCTTGGTGGCCTCTATCTGGTAGGCCATCATTGACTGGAAGTAGCCTCGGGAGAGGAATATCATCACCGAGAGGATGGTCAGGTTGCCCCAGTTGCCGCCGGAGACGTAGGGCTTGGAGCCGATGATGTTTATCATCATCCGCTTGTGCTGGTAGAAGGGGAAGAGCCAGACCATGGCGGCGCCTGCCTCGGCCCGCGCCCGCGCATACACCAGCGCAAAGAGCAGGAAGAGGGAGAAGTAGATGGCCGCCGTCCACGCCGCCATGCCGGCGCTGGTGGCGAAGATCATCATCCCCGCGAAGGCCAGCAGCGCGCCCCACACCGCCACCCGATACGAGAGCGGCTCATCCCTGTCGTCGAGCTGGGGACGGCCGGTGAAGGCGTAGCGGAACATCCTGGCGAGATGCTCGCGGCCGACCCAGAAGAGGAAGATGCCGAGGGCGAGATAGGCGCCGAACGATATCTCCCGGTCAAAGGGGAAGCCCGAGATCTCGTAGCCGGCGGCCGTGGCCGCAACGTTCGACACGCGCATCGCCAGATAGAACACCCATACCGAGAGAGTGATCTCGGTGGACACCAGGTAGCCCAGGCCGATGTTCTCGGGCCGCCAGGCAATCGAAAGCGGCCGGATGGCAGACCAGGGGCGCTCGGTGAACAGTCCGCCCAGGTCGTAAGACCGCCCCATCGCCGGGATGGACGGATTCCAGGCGTTGAGGATGTTCATCACGTTATACACTGTCGCCAGGCCGAAGCCTATCCACATCGCCGGGTTCTTGAAGAAGCCGAGGCCGGTTGCGGTATCCCCTCCGCCCGATAGCTCCATCACCAGGTGCACAATGGGGAAGGTGAGGCGCTCCCTCTCGACCCACTGGCGCCGGAACATCACCATCAGGCACAGCATCGCCACGAAGGCCGCGAGGAAGAACAGCGTCCAAGCCCCCAGAGGCAGCAGCCACGGCCGCCAGGGGACGCGTTCGTCATCGGCGGCCTCGTACATCTGGCGTATGATCTCCGGGTCGTGGGGCGCAAACCAGTCCGGGACGTACTCCTGGAGCTTGACGAACTCGTTCTCGGGGCTGGAGAAGTAGAAGAGGGCGGTGGCGTTGGGGAAGAGCATCCGGGCCACGCCCACGGCGGACATTGACACCGCGATGCATAGGAAGGCGTAAACCAGCAACACACCGGCGCGGTTGAGGCGGAACATAGCCGGCAGGCGCTGGAGCAGCGGCACCAGCAGGGTCAGCAGTATCAGCGCGCCTACCGCCGGCACCACCGGGACGCTCTCGGCTAGCTGCACGCCGTGCGATACCAGCCCCGCCTGCTTGACCCAGATCAGCGAGCCGACCAGAAGGAGCAGCGACAGCACCACGGCCCGCCATGACAGACCGTACGCCGCCCGCAGGTCCTGGCCGGCGGCGTAGGGCTCTTTGGCTAGCGCTTCAGTCTCCGACACTCGGGCACCATCCGACTTCCGACATCCGACTTCCGACTCACGGCCAACAACTCACGACGAACGACTTCTGACTGCCCCCATCTTCGTGCGTCGGTGTCAGGCTCTGACAGAGGATGTGAGCTATTCCCCTCCCGCCGCCATTATACCTTCGTCTCGGCGACTTTTCCGTGGGCGGCGTCGCCCTGCGGGGAAGGAATCCTGGGCGCTGGCCTGGAAACGCAGCTAACAGCCGATTGCCGACCACAGCAAGTGACGAGCGGCGCAGTGGTCGGAAGTCGGAAGTCGGATGCTGGAGGTCGGATCTGCCTATGTCATCGGAGATATGCCCCAAGTGCGGCGCAATAATAGCGGCCACCGACACCCACTGTATGGAGTGCGGGGCTGACATCGCGAAGGCCCGGCGGGAGATGGTCGAGCGCGAGAAGCGCGAGAGAGGCGGGCCGAAGATTGACCCGAGGACGCACGTGTCCGGCGCGCGGGCGGGCCTCAGCGTTCAGGGCGAGACCTCCGAGAAGGTCAGACTGACGACCTTCGACAAGCAACTCGCCGAGAAGCTGGGCAGAGAGCGCGCAGCCGTGATTGTGACGGCCGTGCTGGGCCTGATCATCGGCATCGTCATCCTGCTGATCGGGCTGGGCGCCCTCAAGTCGGCGGGCGGGCTGGCGGCGGTGAGGGACCTCTCGTACCGCGGCCTGCGTGAGCAGGGGATGGGGGCGTTCGGCGATGTGGCCCTCACGGCCAGCATCCTGGTGCTGCTGGGCGTGGCCGGGCTGCTGTGCGGGGTGGGCCAGTCCATCCGGGTGATCACCGCGACGCAGGCCATCGCCGCGGTAAGGCGGGGCGAGCGCCCGCTTGTCGTCGCTATAAGCAACTGCACCAAGGCGGGGCTGCTGCTGGCGTCGCTGCTGGCGCCGCCCCTGGGGCTGGTGCTGGGGATCATCTTCAAGCTGGGCCAGGACGAGGAGACCAGGCGGCTGGGCGGTAGTATGATCCTTGCGGCCATCATCGCCATCGTGTTCGTCGGCGGGCACGTGCTCTGGAATCTGCTGAGCGGCTTCACCGGCTCGGCAGGTACTGAGCCCTCCACGCCCATCAACGCCACCTCATCCTAACCGGCGGCGCTGAAGCTCCATCCCAACGGAGCAGCCTCAGCGCCGAGCACCCGCTGCGGGGGTGTTGTCGGGCTGGAAGCTGAAAGCGCGCCGTGGCGCGCTTTCACCTGCGCCTGATCCCGCCGAGGCGGGATCAGGCGCAGGCCGACCTACGGGAATAGCTGGGGCCGAGGAGGCGAGACGATGCCTGCGATCGGTAGGGCAGCGCTGGCTGCCGCCGTTGCTGCGGCCTGTGCGTCATTCGGCCAGGCTCAGGGGGAGAATCTCCCGCCGGCGCGTAGCCTCTGGGACGTCGAGCAGCCGATGTGCGAGGAGCTGCTGACAGACAGCCCCTCTCCGCTTGCCAGCGAGGGCGCGATAGCCTGGGCGCACATGACCGCCTATTCGGCGCTGCGATCGCTGGCTGCGCGGCACGGCTGGCGCTACTGCCTGGATGAGTGGCTGGCCGACCACGGCCGCCGCAACATCCACCTGCTCCGCAGCCCCGGCGTCTTTGCCGAGCCCGACCCGCTCGGCGTCGAGTGGCACGAGAAGCACGGGCTCACCTACGTCTACTACTGCTTCTACTACGACCAGCCCTCGCGCAAGAAGTACCCCTTCGTGCTCGACCCCGAGTTCACCGACCTCTCCTTGCAGGCCCTGGAGCGCGGGCTGCAAACCTGCCCCGAGCTTATCTGGGCCGTCTTCTCCGGCGACGAGCAGAAGAAGCAGCTCCGCAAGCAGGTCCCCGCACTGATGGAAACCGGCCCTGAGGAGTATCCGTACATCGCCCAGGTGGCCGAGGAGGTCAAGCGCGACTTCGGCTTCGGCAAGTGGGGCCCGCCCGAGTCACCGCAGGACAAGAACCCCCTCCGCTGGAGCGCGCTGTATCGCTGGGGGCTGGCGAAGTTCCGCGACCGCCAGCACCGTGTCGCCGAGATCGTCCGCAGGCACAAGCCCGAGGTGCGCCTGATCAGCACCGACCCGACCTCGGGCATCCACCCGTTCGAGTACTCCCTGGCCGCGCCGGACGTGGACATCTTCACCCAGCAGATGCAGCCGTGGGACAATAACTCGCGGATGATAACCTACGCCTTCGCCGCCAAGCTGGTCGCGGACACCTCGGGGAAGGACTTCTGGCCCTGCCCGCACCTGAACCGGATGAGCCTGGGCATCAGCCCGACGCCTGAGAACGCGCGCGAGGTCTACAGCCTCATCGCGCTCAACGGCGGCACCGGCTTCCATTTCTATCTGCGGGACTGCTACGTGGGCCCCGACAAGGGCGTGGACACCTACGTCCCCGCGTACGGGGCCCCCGAGCGCTGGCGGGCGATGATGGATGTCTATGACCGGGTGCAGACCGGGGCGCTGCCTGCTCTGCCGACCGACCCCGACTGCGCGCTCTTCTACAGCAACGACGCGCACCAGGCCCTGCGCATCGGCGCCTCCTATCCCTGCCAGCACGCCTACGCCCTGCTCGGGCCGATACTGCGCACGTGGTTCAAGGTCGTGGACGAGCACACGTTCCCCGACGCGACCGAGACAGCACAGCACTATCGCGCCGTCTTCCTGCCCATCGCCAGCTATCTGCGCGCGGAGGCCGTCGAGAAGCTGGAGGCCTACGTCCGGGCCGGCGGCACGCTGGTCTGCGCGGACCCGCGCGCCTTCAGCTTCGACCTGGATGGCGCCGACTTGAGCGACCGCCGCACTGCACTCACCGGCGCCGCTCTCGGCGAGCAGGTCGAGGCTGCCACCTGCCAGGTCGTCGAGAACGCCCTCCTCCCCGACCTCGCGGGCACGGTCATCCAGTTTCGCGGCGAGCCCCTCGCGCTCGATGCGACCGATGCCGAGGTGATCGCGACGTATCCGACCGGCGAGGCGGCAATAACCTGCGCCGAGCGCGGCGAGGGCCAATGCCTGTACTTCGGTTTCTCGGTTTTCCCGGACAAAGCCTACGGCAAGCAGTGGAGGTGGTTGGCGGAGGACGTGGTGCTGGACGAGGGCTGGCGCGGTTTCTTCAGGGCGCTGTGCGAGAAGCTCGGCATCCGCATGGGTCGCGACATCTGGCGGTTCCGCTACCCGGCGCCCGAGGAGCAGCCGCAGCCAGGCGCGACTGTCTGCCTCACCGGGAACGCGGTGCGCTGGGAGAGCGAGCAGCCGATCTTCGACGCAGATTACGTGCCCCCGGGCAGCTACTCATACAGCGTCCCGCCCGACCTTATCCCCGACGCCGCCGAGGGGGAGATCCCCTTCAGCGAGGGCAACCTGACCGACCGCAAGGACGCCGCGGTCCCGGACGCCGACCCATCCGTCGAGCCTTACGTGGTGGCCTGGCAGACAACGGAGCCGGTACGGATAACCTTCGACCTCGCCGACCCGAGACAAGTCGCCAGGGTTCGCCTGTTCTTCAGCGGCCAGCTCCCGGCGACGGCCCTGCAAGTCAGCAGCGACGGGGAGCGATGGACGGAGGGTGCAGCGGCCGAAGGCAGTCACGTGGGCGAGGACATTCTGAGCGTGGAGCTGGCGGCACCAGAGGGTGCTTTGCGTTACCTTCGCCTCGACCTTGGGGAGCGCCCGCCTGAGACGGCCCTGACTGTCTGCGAGGTGGAAATCTGGGGGGCCGAGTGAGGGAGCTGCGGGCGCTCGGGACTCCTGACTGTTGAACGGAAACGGCGCGGGCGGACCTCAGCCGCCTGCGCGAATTGCGAACGCGGCCCTGCACGTGAGGGCAAGAGCCATGGCTGAGAACCTCTGCGAAGACCGATGGGCCGGCATCTACGTGGTGCAGAAGCACCGCGCCACGCAGCTTCACTACGACTTCCGCCTGGAGATGGACGGCGTCCTGAAGAGCTGGGCCATCCCCAAGGGACCCTCGCTGGATCACACCCAGCGCCGCCTGGCGATGCTGGTTGACGATCACGCGCTGGAGCATGCTGAGGTCGAGGCCGAGGACTGCATCATCTGGGACCGCGGCTGCTGGCGCCCGCAGGGCGACCTCTCGCCCGAGGAGCAGCTTGAGCGGGGGTTGCTGGAGTTCGAGCTGGCGGGCGAGAAGCTGACCGGCGGCTGGGGGCTGGTCCGCTTCACCGATGATCCCAAGAACTGGCTTCTGGTCAAGCAGAAGGACGAGCGCTCGCGCCCGGGGAGCGAAGTGACGACGGAGGAGCCCGAGTCCGTCGTCACCGGGAAGACCCTCGACCGGGGTGCGCCCTAGAAACTGACCTGCGGCGCGGGGGGTAAGTCCACCGCCATACCCGGTGTGGACCGGCGCGCGAGGCCTTCGAGTACGGCTTCGCCCACATCAGGCCCGGCGACTGGGTCAACGTTGGGGTGTACCGCCGCGACAACGACGATATGGTCGAGGAGAACGTCGCGCTGGTGGAGAAACTCCTGGGTGGAGGTTGAGCGGCGGACGCAATGGGCATAGCGTCTCCGCATTGGGCTAGCCTCCAGAGAAACGAGTGCACTGCTGGCGGGTGCGCCGGACCGCAGAATTG
>CBFDBV010000005.1:0-31017 GCA_965603135.1 uncultured bacterium | reverse complement strand
GTGCGCACGTAGGAGGTGAACTGACGCAACTCCTCAACGCCCAACACCGCCGCAGCTACAAGATACGCTACCATGCCAGCGCCGCCACATGCCGCTAAGAAAACCAGGCGCATCATCGTGCCCGCGTCCGCTAACATCCCGCCGAGGGCTGTGCTCACGGCAAGCACGGCGACGGCCATCGCAACCGTGGCGACCAGCAGCTTCGCCGCGAACAAGTTCACCGCGCGAGCGTCAATCGCACCCACCCGGCCCCTCAGCAAAGCGTAAAGCGTGATGACCTTCAGGCCCTTGCTCGCCGTCAGCGCAAGCGCGATGACCGAGACATTGCCGCGCAGGCGATACACGCCCACGTAAGCAATCAGGATGTGCAACACCGCCATTGACGCGCCCACGTAGTTGGGCGTGGCAGTGTCGGAGAGCGCAAAATACCACTTGTTGATGCTGCCCTCCAATGCGAAGAAGGGAATGCCGGCAGCGTAGGGGACGAGGGCCCTGCGGACGTGAAGGGCATCCTGATAGGCGAACTCGCCGCGCTGGTAGACGAACTGCACCGCGGGCAAAGATAGCAAAATCAGGCCGACCGCCATCGGGACGAAAATGAAAGCCATCACGCGAGTCATCGAGACCAGAGAGTCGCCGAGACGCTGGCGGTTCTCGCGCGCCGCCCACTCGGAAACATACGGATAAACGACCAGGCTGACAGCGAGCGGGAGGACGAGAATCGGCATATCGGAGATCTTGCGGGCATAGTCGAGGGCGCTGTAAACGCCCTCGCCCGCGTAAGTGCTGAAACGGCTGTCAAAGTACGTGCGGGCGGCAGAGAAGATGAGGCCGAGGACGACGGGCGGCATCAGGACGAACAGCTTCACCACGTCGGGGTGCCGCAGACGCAGCGAAGGGATGAAACGGCCCAGCTTGCGCCAGAGCGCGGGGAGCTGAAGGAGGAAACGGAGGGCACCGCCCACGAGGACGCCGACGGCAGCGGCGCGGAGGCCTACAGGCTCGTGAGCGGATATCACGGGTTTGCCCAGGAGGGTCACGCCCTGGTACATATCCCAGGCGCGGAGGCCCGCAGCCTCGTAGGCGCGATAGATGCCACCTCCCACGAGGCCGGCGATGGCGCCGAGCAGAGCGAGCTTCATCATCGCGTCGGCAAAGGCGGGCGCAGTGAAGCGCTTGTAAGCGTGCAAGGTCAACTCGGTCATCACCGACATCACCAAGAGCAGCATGGCGGCGGCGGAGATGCGGAGCAGGCTCGCGGCCAGGGCCTGGTTCGCGGGCGACATGTCGCGCCAACCCACGCGGATGATGGCGGGTGCGAACCACATAGATAGCCCGGTGATGACCGCCAGGACGATGAAGGCGAGCGTGCCGATGATGCTGGCGAGGCGCCAGGCCTCGGCCTCCTCGCCCTCGTCGCGGTGCTTGACGAAGATGGGCAGATAGGTGGGGCGCAAGAGCTTCTCGATCTTGCTGTAAACCAGGAAGACGACGCTGTTGTAGACGACCTTGAAGGCGTCCACCGGGCCGGAGACGCCCCAGTACTTGGCGATGAGGACCTCTTTGAGGAAGCCGGCGATCTTGCCCAGGAAGAGAAAGACGCTGACGACGATGACGGCGAAGGTCATCAGAAGGCCGGCCTGGGCGTCCTGTTCGTCGCGGTCGGTGGGGTGTTCGTTCAGTTCGATCACCGCTTCGTGGCTGCAAGGTGCGAGCTACGACAACGACGACGGCAAACGGCTGCTAGCGGCGGCGGGACATCACGCGCTCGAAGAGCTTGAGCAGAGCGCCTACGTTCTGCTGGATGTCGAACTTCGTCAGCACCAAGCGCCGGCCCTGCTCAATCACCCGCGCGCGTAACTGCTCATCAAGTACTAAACGCTCCATCGCGTCCGCAAGGTCCTCCGGATCTCCGGGGCGAGCCAGGAGGCCGGTGCGCTCGTGCTCGATGATCTCGGGGATCGCGCTCACGTTCGTGCCCACCGCCGGAATGCCCAGCGCCAGCGCCTCCACAAAGACATTCGGGAGGCCGTCGCGATCGCCATCGCTGGCAACCACCGAAGCCAGGACGAAAAGCGTGGCCGACTGAAAGAGCGGGATCAACTGCTCGTGAGGCATCGAGCCGTGAAAGCGTGTGCAGTCGCTCAACCCGAGCCCGCCCACAAGATGGCGCAGGTCGTCAGCATCCGGACCGTCGCCGACAATGTGCAGCTCGAAGTCGAGGCCCGTGCTGCGCAGGATCGCCGCCGCGCGCAACAGAATCGGGAAGCCCTTCTTCTCCACGAGACGACCCACCGACAGGATGATGGGCGGCTCGGCCGGGCGAGCGGGCAGAGGCATAAGCTCCACAATGTTAACACCGTGGTAGATGAGGTTGAGGCGCTCGCCGACGGCAACAGGATGCTGGCGGCGCAGGTAGTCCAACCCGTAGCGCGTGCAGACGGTGACGAACTCGGCCTCGCCGAGCTTGCGCTCCAGCACGAGGCTCTCGCCAGTGAAGATGTCGCGAGCATGGGCGGCAAACGAGAAGGTGGTGCCAAGGATGTGCGCGAGAAGCAAGCCCACGGTGGCGGGCATAGAGGCGAAGTGAGCGTGCACGTGCCGAGCGCGCCGCCCGCGTAGCGCACAGGCAAAGTACCCCGCCGCCCAGAGGCTCCTGAGCAGCTCGGGGATGGCGCCCGGCGCGCGAGCACCGGCGCGCAGCGCGAAGGCAAGCGCGCTGAGATAGCCCAGCGGGTGCGAGAGCGCGGCCAACAGTTGAGCCAGCAGCGAGCGAACGGAGAGCGGAGCGGGGCGGTAGACGGTGCGCTCGGCGAGGCCGCGCGCGTCGGCGTGGACCGTCTCGTCGCTCGGCTCCAGAGAGAGCACGCAGAGCCGCAGGCCACGCCCCTCGAGCGCCTGCATCTCCCTGAGTATGAAGGTCTCGGAGATGGAGGGGAACTTGCCGAGCACGTAGACCAGGCTCGGGCCCCGGCGCTCAGTGCGCTGCCTCACACGCGGCCTCCTCGTAGATGTCCATCATCCGCTCGGCGTGGCGGGGCCAGGTGAACTGCGCAGCATAAGTGCGGCCGCGCTCGATCATCTGCGAGCGGAGGTCACCATCTTGGGCAAGGCGCGCAAGCTCCGCCGCCAGGCCCTGCGAGCCGGCCGACAGCGGCACCGTCAGCGCCGCCTCGCCCGCCACCTCGGCCAAGGCCCCACCATCAGAGACGACCGCCGGTGTGCCGCAAGCCATCGCCTCCAGCGGCGGCAAGCCAAAGCCCTCGTCCAGCGACCACTGCACCAGGGCCTCCGCCCCTGAGTAAAGCGCCGCCAACTCGCCCGAGGGCACCCAGCCGAGCCAGCGTATGCGCCCGGCAACCGGGCTCTGCCCCATCGCCCGCAAAACAGGCCCGCAGCGCCAACCGCGCTTGCCAGCCAGCACCAGGGCGTGAGGAGCCTCCCCGGCGAAGACCTCGAAAGCCTCGATGATCGCCGGCAGGTTCTTGCGCGGCTCCAGGTTGCCGACGCATAGCAGATAACGCTCGGGAAGCCGGTAACGCTCGCGCAGTCGCGCCACAGCCTCCTCGCCCGCGGGCCGGAACTGCTCGCCCACGCCCAGAGGCACAACGCTAGTGCGCGCGCGGTTAACGCCGATGTGCTCCACCACCGCGTCCTGCGCGCGCGCCGAGGGGACGACGACCGCCGCTGCCCGCCGCGCGCTGCGCGTCATCACCGCCCGGTAGTGCCGGACGTTGAGCGGCTTGCACCACTCCGGGTGGGTCAGCGTGATGGTGTCATGCACCGTCACCACCGCCGGGCCCTCCCACCTCAGCGGGAGCACATAGGCCGCACCGTGCAAGAGGTCCACGCGCAAACGGCGCAGCACGGCGGGCAGGACAGCCTGCTCGTAGAAGACCCTTCCAGGGCGCCAGCGCGTCCAGCCGGGGGCCGTGATGACCTCCAGCGGCGAGTCGGCAGGGACCGCTCCGCGCGAATCGCGGGGCAGCAGCACGCTTATGCGGTGATCGCCAGCCTCCAGAGCAGCCAAGCCCTCGAGCAAGCCGGAGACGGCGCGCTCGACGCCGGAAGGATGACGGCTGAGCACGAGGCAGTCCACAGCTATGTGCATAGGCATGTGATAGTGGCGAGTTGCGAGCGACGGCGAACGGCAAGGCTAACCGCAGAGACGCAGAGAGCGCAGAGAAACGGCGAACGGCAGCAACGGCAACGACGACCGCCAACAGCCCACTAGCAGAGCAATGCCTCGGCGAGAGCTTCCTCGTAGACGTCCTCGATCAGGCGGGCCATGCGGCTGGCGAGGAAGTGAGACTGAACGCGCGCCCTGCCCGCCTCCCCTAACCGCCGAGCAGCGCCCGGCCGCTCCAGCAGCTCGCATACCTCCCGCGCAAAGCCATTGACATCTCCCGGCGTAACCAACATCCCGCTCACGCCGTCCTCAATGATCTCCGCCGGCCCGCCAGAGGAGGCGGCCACGCAAGGCACGCCCAAGCTCATCGCCTCCAATAACACCCGCCCCAACGGCTCGTCCTCAGCAGGATGAACCAGCACGTCGAGGGCCGCCATCACGCTCGCAACATCCTCGTGGTACCCCGTGAAGATGACCCTGCTGCCGACGTTAAGCATCTCCGCCAGCGAGCGAAGCTCGCGCCCGTAGTCAGAATGCTCGCCAAAGAGGTCCGCCCCCACCACCAGGAGATGAGAACGCGGCATGCGAGCGACAATGATCGCAGCAGCCTCAATGAAAACGTCCTGGCGCTTCCATGGCACGATCTGCCCCACCGTGCCCACCAGCAGACAGTCAGGCGGCAAGCCCAGCTCGGCGCGCACCTGCTCGCGAGAGCGCGTGGGCCGGAAGCCGTCAGGCTCAATGCCGTTGTAAATGAGCACGGTGCGCTCGCGGGCAGCAGGCGTGACCTCCAGCAGATGGTCGGCCACACACGCAGAGATGGCCACGATGCGCGTGGCGCGCGCGGCCAGCCAGCGCTCGGCGCGCACCGGCGCGCGCACATCGCGCGCGTGCCAGACCACCGGCAGCCTGCCGCCGATAGCAAGAGACGCCCCCAGGCCCGCAGTGAGACTGTTGGCGTGCACCAGGTCGCAGTCGAGAACGCGCGCCGCCCTGCGCAAAGATGCCGCCCACCGGCGTAACCTGAGCGCGCCCCAGCCGCCGCTGAGCAGACCCGAGGGCCGGCCCAAGCGCAACTGCGGGATCAGCCGCACGTGAACGCCCTGCGCGTCAAAGCGCTGCGCCAACGGCCCGGCCGGCACCGCCGCGACGGGTGTGAAGCGGCGGCGATCGAGATGATGCACCAGAGTGAGCAGGCTGTTCTCGGCGCCGCTGACGCTCCCCACGTGGTTGAGGTAGAGGACGCGGAGGGGATGGTATTGCCGCTCAGCCATAGCGATTCCTACCCGGAAACGACTGGGCCGGACAGTAGTCCGGCCCCTCCTGACGACAACGGCGAACCGCCGGGCCCGGCTCAGGCACCAGGGCTGTCACCTGGGAGCGGATAAAGGGCGCTCAGCCAGTCAAGGCCGGCGCCCATCACCTCGTCCTCCCACGCCAGAGAGTAAAAGGCGTGATTCGAGCCTTCGACCACGTGGGAATGCCAGGCCCTGCCAGCCTCCTCGGTCAGGGCGCGATAATGCCTGAGCGCGCTGGGCGCCGTGGGATCATTTCCCCCGTAAATCAAGAGCGCCTCCCCGGAGAAGCTCAGGAAGCGGTCGCGCCAGTCAATCCGGCGGTCCTCCTGCGCACCCTCCTCGCCCGCGCCCCTGCCGCCGCGGCGGAGAGCCCTGAGGATCATGCGCGGCTGCAAGCTCCCGCCCAACAGCTTGGCCCAGGTCTCGCGGCGGAAGAGCTTGCGCATATACTCGGCGTAAACGCCGCGACGCTTGGCCGCCGCCGCCTCTCCCGCCAAGGCGGGATCGCCGCCCACGATCGGCGCCGACCAGAGCACCAGGGCGTCAATCCGCCCATCCAGCGGACCGGCGCCGATGGCCACCTCGCCGCCCGAACAGTCGCCAATCAGCGCCACGCGCTCGACACCAACCTCGGCGCAAACCATCTCGACCGCCGCAAGGGCGTCCTCGATCATCGTGGAGAGGGTGGTGCGGCGCGCATCGCCCTCGCTGTCGCCGCGGCCCCGGAAGTCAAACCTGAGACAGGGGAAGCCGTCCCGGCACGCGCGGCGAGCCATCTTCGTGAACATCTGGTGCGGGCCAATGCGATAGCCCGCCCAACCGTGCAGGAAGACGAGCGCGCCCGGCCTCGCCGGAGGCTCGTCAGGCGTGTGCAGCACGCCGAGCAGACGATGGCCCTGACTGTGAAAGAAAAGGTGGCGTTCCATGATAGTTAGTCCGAGTTGGGCGTCAGAGCTGCTGCAACCATTGCACCGTCGCGGATGCCGTGGGGACGGGATCAATGATGCCAATGCGCTGCCAGAAAGGCTCCTGGCGAACAGCGAGGGCGGAGGCGCGCGGGTAATCGTTCGCCAAGCGCTGGAGCGGCTCTGCGACCTGCCGGCCGCCAGTGAGGTTGAGCACGAGCACGGGCCCGGGATACTGCGCGGGCCGCCTGAGCAGATCTATGCCGCGCAACTGCTCCTGGAGGCGGGCGCTGACCCAGTAACCGTTGAAGTCCAGGCCGCCCGCGTCGGCGGCGGTCGCGGATGGTGCAGCGGCCTCGTCGGCGTCGTCGCGGGCGGTGAGCATGTCCTTGATGAGCGAGCGGCGCAAGTTGTGCGAGACGTAGCGCGCGCCATCGAGGACCGGCTCCCACATAATCAGACACGCCGCGTCGGGGCGCTCCTCTGCGACCGCCGCGGCGAGCGCGCCACCCAGGCGCAGGCCGAGCAGACCGACACGCTCGCTGCCGGTCGCCTCACGGAGGTGATCGGTAGCGTTCGCGAGGTCCTCGCGCCAGTCGTCAAGATCGTAGTCGCCGAAGACGCCGGGGCTGTCGCCGCAGCCGCGTAGATCGAAGCGCAGCACCGCCCAACCAGCCTCGCCGCAGGCGCGAGCAGCCTCTACCATCGCGCGATGGGCGCACTTCTTCTCCTCCGCAAACGGGTGGCAGAAGACGAGGGCTCCGGCGGGCTCGGCGGCAGGCAAGTGCAAGACGCCGTGGAGGGACTTGCCGGCGCTGGGCAGCTCAACGACCTGCTCTTCGACCGCGATCACGGGTTGGCTCAACTCCGCTTCGCATCGGACATCAGACATCGGACACCAGACATCAGACCTACGGCAACGACAGACGGCAAACGCCATTTGCAGGCCGGAGGGCCGGGCCACGGTAGGTCTTGGGACCGGCTCTAGGTTCGCTTGCGGTCCACGAATTCGGCCAGGCTGTTGACCGTGGCGAAAAGCTCCACGGTGAAATCGTCATCCTCGAAGGATATCTCAAATACCTCCTCGAGGCCAACCACGATCTCGAAGAGGTTGACCGAATCGATCTCGTAGCTCTCCATGAGGTTCTCGTCGTCGCCAATCTGGGCGGGGTCCACGTTGAGGAAGAGGCGCTCGACGATCATCTCTTTGAGCTGTCGCTTGACCTGCTGATCATCGGACATTCGTAGACACTCCCTGGGGCAAGGACTGATTTCATAACCCCTGAGACGGCATTGTCGGGCAGGATGCCCGACCTACGCGAGGTTGTGAAACCGGCTCAAGTGACGCGGCCAGCCGGAGGCGCGAGCGATCACATATCTACCATCGGCGGCACGCCGGTCTGCTCGAGGGGCCGCGTCTCGAGCTGCCGCCAACGACACTCCTCATCCGGCGGGCCATCCTCGTGCGAGAACATCTTCGCCCAGCGGCGCTTGAACTCCATCCCGTTGCGGATGGTGATGTACCTGTAATTGATGTCCGGCGAGTCGTCGGTGGTGACGCTCTCGAAATGATACATCTCCACCGAGGGCTCGTAAAGTACGCGCCAGCCGGCCTCGCGAGCGCGGTAGCAGAAATCGAAATCCTCGAACTGCGCCGGGTTGAAGACCTCGTCGAGGCCGCCGATCTGCGCGGGAAGCTCGGCCCTCATCAGCCAACAGGCGCTGATGAGACACTGCATCTCGCGAGGCTTACTGTACTGCGGGTCATCGCGTGGCTCGCCGCGGCCGAGGTACTTCACCCGACCCGCGCGCGAAATGCCAGCGCCGGCGAACTGAATCGCGTAGGGCTCGAACGGAAAGAGGAGCTTGGGGCCGACAATGCCCACGCCAGCGTCCTCGTCCAGCACGTCCCGCAGGCGAGCGAGCCAGCCGCGACTGCGAACCGCCACATCATTGTCCATAAACGAGATGTACTCGCCGGTCGCCACCTCCAGGCCCTGGTTGCGGGCAGTGCAGGCGCCGACATTGCTGTCATTGCATATCAACTGAAATGCGACGCCAGCGTCGGCGGCAAGCGCCGGATACTCGCCCTCCAGGAACTCGACCGTGCCGTCGCGCGAGCCGTTGTCAATGACGATGATCTGCGCCGGGCGCGGCTCGGCCGCCAGAAGGCTGGTGAGGCATAGCGCCGTGTAAGGGCGCTTGTCGTAACTGACGACGATGATGGTGGCCGGGAGGTTCTGTGAAGGCAAGCCTACGCCCCCCACCAGCAGCGGCGAGTTGCGAGTTGCGAGAAACGGCAACGGCCAACAGCCCTGCGGGGGGTGATCCCGCCTGGGCGGGACCGCCACGATACGGCGGCAACGGCTGCTTCGGTCAGGCGGAGCGGAGGGTCTCGGCGGCGGCGCGGGCAATGTCCCGCCAGTCGGGCGTCGCCGCCTGCTCCAACACCCGGCTCGCCGGCACAGGAACATCCAGAGCCGCGACGCGACGAGGCGCCGCCCGTAAGCCGTCAAAGCACTCCTCAGTGATGCGCGCGGTGACCTCCGCCGCCACGCCGCCAGTCAAATGACCCTCCTCGATGACGACGACGCGCCCCGTCTTCTCGACAGAGGCTGCGACGGTCGCCATGTCCAGCGGCGCCAGCGTGCGCAGATCAATAACCTCGGCGGAGACCTCGTGCCCAGCGAGCGCCTCGGCAGCCTTGAGCGCCTCGACGGTCATGCGTGAGTACGCCACGAGGGTCACATGCTGCCCCTCGCGGCGGACGGCAGCCTCGCCGAGCGGGACCAGGTGCTCGCCCTCAGGGACCTCGCCGCGCTCGCCGTAAAGGAGCTTGCTCTCGATGAAGACCACAGGATCGTCGCAGCGGATGGCGCTCTTGAGCATCCCCTTCGCGTCGGCCGGGGTCGAGGGAGCCGCCACCAGCAGGCCCGGGGTCGCGACCAGCCAACGCTCCAAGCTCTGCGAGTGCGTCGGGCCATACGAGCGGCCCGCGCCCGCCGGTGTGCGCAGCACCAGAGGGATCGTGCACTGCTCGCCATACTGATAGCGGAACTTCGCCGCGTGGTTGCAGAGCTGGTCCATCGCCAGAGCGAGGAAATCCATAAACATTATCTCGGCAACCGGCCGCAACCCCGTCATCGCCGCGCCGACCGCCACGCCAATGAAGCCATTCTCAGAGATGGGCGTGTCGCGCACGCGATCGGTGCCGAAACGCTGAGCGATGTCGCGGGTGACCTTGAAGGCACCGCCATACCCGGCAATGTCCTCGCCGATGAGGATGACGCGCTGGTCGCGCGCCATCTCCTCCTCGAGGGCCTCACGGATGGCGTGGGAGTAGTATGTCTGTGTCATGGGAAGCAGTCACGAGTTGCGAGTTGCGAGTAACGGCAACGGCGGCTTCGGTCTGCGTGGCGGTGATCGCAAAGCCCACGGGGTCGGCCGCCAAGCCTGCGCACCCCGTCAGTTAGATAAACAAAGGTCAGGGCGAAAAGGTGCGGCCATACGGCAGCGAACGGCGGCGAACGACCGCGAACGACGGCGAACCGCGGCGCGCCTGCGGCGCGCGGGCCGGTCAGGAGACCGGCCCCTCCATACGGCAACAGCTACCGTGGGTCGCGGAAGGGCCTGAGGCCCTCAATGCCGGGACGCAGGCGGTACACGGAGGCCGTCTCAACCTCAGTAATCCAAAGCTCGGCAATGTCCGGGCCGCCAAAGGCCACGTTCGTCGGCTTCTCGCCGCCGGCGGGGAGGCGGTCAAGCTCCTGCCCGTCCGGCGCGAACACCGCCACCTGCCCGGTGCCGAAGTGCGCGACGTAAAGGTTGCCCTCCACGTCCAGACACATCCCGTCGCCGCCAGCGCCGCCCGGAGTCGGCGCGAAGTCCTCGGGCCCCTTGAGACCGCCATCCTGCCCAACCTCGAAGACGATAACCTTGTGAGCGGAAGTCTCGGCCACATAGAGCAGGCTGGCGTCGGCCGAAAAGGCGAGGCCGTTGGGGAAGGCATAACCCTCGGCGAGCAGGCGCACCGTGCCATCCGTCTCGACGCGGAAAATGCGGCCGATGGGGTTCTCCTCACTCGACCCGCCGGGATCCGTGAAGTAAAGCGCGCCATCAGGATGGAAGATCAGATCGTTGGGACCGCGGAACTGCTCGCCCTCGTAACTCTCGGCAAAGGCAGTGAGGCCGCCGGGGCTGTTCTTGAGTATCTTGCGGTCGCGGGCCTCGCAAATGAAGAGCGTGTTGTCAGCATCGAAGGCCGCTCCGTTCGGGCCGCCGCCGGTGTTGACGAAGTGCTCGACCGCGCCGTCGCGGTTGACCTTTTCGATCCAGCCGGAGCGGCCGTCAACGAAGTGAAAGTCCCCGGCGGCGTCGAAGCACGGGCCCTCAGGGAAGCCGAAGCCGTCGGCGATGAGCTGGATGGAGGCGTTCATGAGTTGGTTGTCCCCTTTCTGCGAGATGGACCGAACGGCAGCAACGGCAAACGGCGTCGGGAGGCCCGCCGTCGCCAAGGCTAGGGCGGGTGAACTTGGAAGCCTGCCCCACCATGACGGCATGGGCCGGATGGGGCCCCTCATCCCGCCCTGCGGGCGGGATGCTTCCCCATTCGGCCCCTCCACACGGCGGCAACGGCGGCCGGGCTCACCTGTCAAGGCGTACCGTCTGCCTGCCCGGCGGGACCTCGAGTTCACCGTCCGCCAGCCGTAGCGTGCAGCCCCGCTGGGAGTTGACCACCAGGCTCAGCAACTCCTCCGACCAAGCGACATTCGCCACGACCGCCGTCCCGCCCTTCGGAGTGAGCGTCACCGGCAAGCGTTTGAGGACGACCATCTCGCCCTCGGCAAGCTCGACCTTCGTGCGCGCCTCGGTGCCGATGGTGGTCAGGAACTCATTGTCAACGATCTTGCCCTCACCATCGAAGCGCAGCACGCGCGCCAGGCAACACTCGCCCGGCCAGCCGTAACTGCCCGAGTGCGTGGCAATGATCCGCTCCTCGCCCAGCAAGTACCCCGCGTGCAACTCGATGGGCGTGAAGGGGAACAGGTGGGGCTCGACCTCGTGCTCGTAAGTATACCGCGTGCCCACCAGCAGGGCGGCGAGGTCAACGCCGCGCACGAAGTTGCCGAAGTCCATCCGACCGCTCGCGTAGCCCAGCGGCGTGTCCAGGTTGCCCTCATAACACCAACTGTCATTGTGCTGGACCTCGACCATGCGCTGCACCTGCTTGCCCAGTATGTCGCGCGTCATGGTCGGGCAGTTGCCCATCAGGAAGCCGCCCTTGGACCGGACCTTGTCAATGACCGCCAGGCGATGGCCCTCGCCCAGGAGCGTGGTGACGCCTATCTCATGGTCCACCGTGAAAGTGTCCGCGTCGAGCGCGCAGGAGAAGCCGTCCGGCATACTGTGCGTGATCAGCGGGCCGCCGTAGGAGACGCACTCCATCTCGTCCCAGTAAATGCCGTCGGCGCCGATCTCGTCGAGGTAGACATCAAGCGCGTCGAGCATCGCCTTCCCGAACGAGTTCTCCAGCGTGGCGACCATGCTCCAGGAGATGGTGTAACGGCCGCCCCACTCGGTGGAGAGCTGCTGGCCCTTGGAGTTGACCAGGCGGCTGTCCGGGTAGCGATCGGGGGCGTCGGGCCAACTGTCGCGCTGAGTGTCATAATACACCAGGCACTTCACGCCCGGGCGCGCCTGATGGAGCTTCTCGATGGCATCGTGCAAGCGCCGGCGGAAGCTGGCCCAGTAGTCGCCCAACACGTAAGTGCCGAAGCCGATGGTCTTCTGCTCCTTCTTGTCATTCTTCCAGTCCACCCAGCCGCCGCAGTAGACCATGTAGTTGATGTCGAGCCGGTCGAGCATCGCCTGGAGGTCCTCGAGGGGCGTGTCAATGATTGTGTCCGGGCTGAAGAACGCCCAGGGGCCGACGACGGTGAAGTTCGAGCCCCAGTCGGCGCGGACGAGATTGATGAAGTCGAAGTAATCGTCCGAGGCCACCGGGTAGACCGACCAGCGGAGCGTGTGCTGCCCGCCGGGCGGCAGGTAGAGCTTGTCGGTCATAACGCCGGCCGCGTTCTCCTCGGCGTCATAGAGGAGCGTGGCCTGGTTGCGGAAGACATCGTCCTGGCAGATGATGCCGAGGCCGTGGTCGGCGCCCGCGACATAGACGCTCGGGTTCGCAGGCGAGTAGTACCGGGCCCTGGCGGGATCGGGATCGCCGGCCAGATGCACGCGCGGGTCGCCCTCGAGGGCGACCTGGCTGCGGACGATAAGGCCCAGCGGCGCGTCGGCGTGGCGATTGATGATAGTGTCGGCGATGTCCACGCGGCGCTGGGCGAAGGTGATCTCGCGGCGCAGCTCGTAGTCGGGGCCCTCGCCGATGACCTGGGCCGCGCCGTCGCCGAGCTTGACCGAGACGCGCCAGGCGGGCCGGCCCTGTTGCGTCGACTCGGCGGTCGGCTCCAGGTGGTTGAACCCGGCGTTGGGATACGACAGGCGCGTCTCGAAGGGATAGCGCACCCCGGCGACGGTCAGCACGAAGCCGCCGGCGGCCGGGACGTCCCAGTCATACTCGGCCGGGCCCGCGCCCGGCTCGCCACGATTGATGGGCTGGCGCAGGACGTCAGCCGCGCGTACCATCGGGCTCTCCCCCGCCTCGGTGCCCAGCTTCATCATCCCAATGAAGACGGGGATCTCGCCGCCAGCGCTCTTCGCCAGGCTCGCGGTGCCCGTGTGTTCGATCTTAATCGCGTTGTTGGCATCCGCGTTGATGAGATCGGTCACGTCCAGCACGAAGCGGTAGGCTTCGCCCTGGTAGAGGGCAATGCGGTTGGCCGCGTCGAAGTCGGGCGCATAGACGATGCGCCAGCCGCCGCTCCCCTGCCAGAGCAGCGTCAACTCCGGGCTGTACACGAAGCTGAGGGGCTTGTTGAGCAGGCGGGTGAGGCGGCGCGTCTTCGCGGCGGTGACGAGGTGGTCGTTGACGAAGAGCTTGATCATATACGTCGAGCCGGAGCAGGACGCGGCATCGGTGCGAGCGGTGAACTCCAGGAGCACGGTGCTGCCGGCGGTGGGGAGAGGGCCGGCGCTCCACTGCTGCTCGGCGCCGCGTTCGATGCGGGCGGGTTCGGTGACGAGGTTCAACTCGTCCGCGCCAGTGATGGCGGGAACGAGTATTGCGAAGGCAACCCACGGCACGGCTCTTGCCATCGTTCTCGTCACCCTCTCCGTCTCAGCGTCGGTAGTAGGTGGCCCACAGAACGGTGGATTGCCGGTGGGCCGGATGGGACCCCTCCATACGGCAGCAACAACAGCGACGACAGCCACGACAGCTAACGACGGCTACGGCAACGGCGCCTCACCCCTGAGACCGCTGCGCGGTCTCTTTCCCCTCTCCCTCGCAACAGCGCTCAGGAGAGGGGAGAAACGGCAACGGCAGACGGCTCAGTCC
The DNA here is from genome assembly GCA_965603135.1 of uncultured bacterium. Taxonomy (GTDB): domain Bacteria; phylum Armatimonadota; class Zipacnadia; order Zipacnadales; family UBA5352; genus CBFDBV01. The sequence continues at coordinate 17,232 of CBFDBV010000005.1, read as the reverse complement.
ACGGCTACCTCGAAGGCACCGCAACTCGGTGGGTTCGGGCGCGGGCAGCCAAAGAAGTCCCTCGTGATCGCCGGGCGCAGGCCGGCGGCAGTCAAGACCTCCGCTGAGCCGGCACCAGCAGCAGGCGAGTCGGCCAACAGGCGGAAGTCGTGGCCCGCCGCGGCAGCGAACCCCGGTTCCGCGTCCGTCACCGTGCCGTCAGCATCAGTACCCGGCGCGCCAACGAACCCAGGGGCGGCGTCCATCATCGTGCTGCCCGGATCGTGGCCCGCCGCGCGCCATTGCTCCCAAGTCTCAATCTCCACGCTGTTGGCGCTGCGCGCGTGGAGCCAGTTCACCGGCGGCGGCATGAAGTACAGAAAGTGGTCGGGCTGGATCATAGAGATGTCCTGGTTCGGCGTGTCGCCCATCGTCTCGTACATATACCTGACCGTGCGCGGGGCGTGCAACAGGCAGTTGCGGAAGAGGGTCGGGCCCTCGCGGCAGTGCATCACCAGGAAGTAAGCCGGGCGGTGATTCCTGTAAACGAAGGTCTCGTGCAGGTGCCAGTTGGGCCAGCCGAAGTGATAGTCGGCGAGGTGGCTGTCAAGGTAGAGGTTGTTGGCCCAGATGATCGTGCAGGTCGGGCTGCCGCGCGCGCCGTCGGTCTTGACGCGATGGCAGCGCTCAAAGACGTTGCGCTCGATGCGGTGCAGATGGTTGTGATAGGCCGCGTCGTTGCGGCGGTGGGAGTCGTCGAGCGCCGAGTCGGCCTCCCAGTTGGAGAAGTAACAGTTGAAGACGATGCCGTCGGCAGGGGCGTGGAAGAGGATGGCGTCGTGGTTGAAGATGGGGTCGGTCAACTCATAGTCGTGAAAGTAACTGTTCTGAATGACGCCCCACTCGAGGTTGGCGGGGGCGGGAGCGTGGATGGCGCCAGGCTGCTTCTTCGCCTCGTCCCAGCCGGCCCCGTTGTTGACGAAGATGCCAGCGCCACAGCGGAAGCCGGCATGCTCGCCACCGTAATCCACTCCCGCGATCTCGACGCGGTCAACGAAATACTCGCGAGAGCCCTCGATCCGAATGAAGGCGCGCCCGCAGGTGCCGGCCAGATAGCAGTTGCGAAGCTCGACGCGGTCGCAAGACTCGAAGAAGAAGGTCGAAGAGGCGCGCCAGTCGGGGTCGGCCTGGATCACCAACATGTCCTCGATGCGGACGAACTTGCAGTTGCGGAAGAAGTACAGCGTGTGCTTGTACTTGTCGCACTCGGGCTTCGCCCAGTGAACCTTCAGGCGCGCGCCGGAGAGGACCACCTGCTCCTGGTCTACGAAGGTCTGCCGCGCGTCTTCGCCCGCGACCTGCTCGAACTCGATGCCTTCTAGGTCGCGGCGGGCGAGTTCGCGGCCGGTGGGGAGGGTCGCCCAGTCGGACTGATATGCCCCGGAGTACTTGCCGTGCTCGCGAATGAGATCGTCGGCGGAAACGGCGGAACCGATCGCGAGCGCGAGGCAAATGAGCGGCAGGAGCATCGGGGCTGTCCTCCCTGTCTCGGACGTCGGACTGACGGCAACGACAGGCGGCGAACCGCGTGTACCAACGGCCAACGACAACGGCAAACGGCTGGGCCGGATGGGGCGTTCCCCATTCGGCCCCTCCATACGGCAGCAACAACAGCGACGACAAGGGCAACAGCAAACGGCAAGGACCGGCGGCTACTGGGCGGATGGCTCAATGAGGACCACCGCCTGGGCAGCAATGCCCTCACCGCGGCCCGTGAAACCGAGGCCCTCAGTCGTGGTCGCCTTGACGCTGACAGCATCGCTCGGCAGGTCGAGGGCAGCAGCAATGTTGGTGCGCATCTGCAAGATGTGAGGCGCTAACTTCGGCCGCTCGCAGATGACCGTCGCGTCTACGTTGACAGGACGCCAGCCTGCCTGGGCTAAGATCTCTACCACCCGCCGGGCCAGCTCGCCACTGTCAGCACCAGTCCACTGAGGATCAGTGTCAGGGAAATGCCGGCCAATGTCGCCCAGCGCCGACGCGCCGAGAAGAGCATCTGAGATGGCGTGAAACAACACGTCAGCGTCCGAGTGACCCGCCAGGCCCTTCTCGTGAGAGATGACCACGCCGCCGAGGATCAGCGGCCTGCGCTCGGCCAGCGCGTGCACGTCGTAACCGACACCCACGCGCGCCTGAGAGACGATCTGGCCGAGACGACGGCGGAGGATCCACTCAGCCCGCGCCAGGTCGTCAGGCGTGGTGACCTTGAGGTTGTCAGGATGGCCCTCGCTGACATAGACGGACTGCCCAATGCGCTCGACAAGCGAGGCGTCATCGGTGGCCTGCCAGCCCTCGCGCTCGGCGCGGCGGTAGGCGGTCAGCAGGAGGTCGAACACAAAGGTCTGCGGGGTCTGCGCGTGGTAAAGCTCGCGGCGCGGTGGAGTCGCGCTGATGCAACCATCGGCGTCCGCCTGCTTGATGGTGTCAACCGCCGGGACCGCGGCGACAGCCGCACCGTGCGCGCGAGCAGCTTCGATGGAACGCTCGATAGTGCCCGGGTCCACGAGCGGCCGTGCACCATCGTGCACACAGACCAGAGCCGGGGGCTGCTCCACGAGCGCCTCCAGGCCCGCTTCGACCGACTGCATGCGGTGCTCGCCGCCGGGGATCACGAGGGGCGGCCTGGAAGAGCGCTCCGCGCGGCACAGGTCCCGCGCGCGCTGGAGGTGCTCAGGGGGGACGACCACCACGGTCGCGTCAACGTCAGGGCAGCTCGCGAAGGCGCGCAAGGACCAACTCAGCAGCGGCGCGCCAGCGAGGGGCGCGAAGACCTTGGGAAGCGCGCCGCCAAACCTCACGCCGCGCCCGGCCGCCGCAATCAGAGCCGCGACCTCGCTCAAGAGGGCTACTCCTTGCCCTTGGGTTCCGCGTGACCCTTGACCTCGGCGAAGAGCATCTTGCCGGCGTTGGTCTGAAGGACGCTGGTGACCGCGACTACGATCATCTTGCCGATGAGGCTCCTGGCCTTCTCAACCACGACCATGGTGCCATCGTCGAGATAGCCGACGCCCTGGCCGGGTTCTTTGCCCTCCTTGATGACCGTGACCGTCAACTCCTCGCCGGGCAGGAAGGTGGGGCGCATCGCGCCGGCCAGCTCGTTGACGTTGAGGACCGCCACGCCCTCAAGGCTGGCAATGCGCTGGACCGAGTAGTCGTTGGTCACGACGGTAGCGCCGTGGCGGGCCGCGAGGCTGACCAGGCGGGCGTCAACCTCCATGTGCTCCTTCGGCGGGCTGGGGTCGTGGTAGATGATGACGTCGGCCCCAGGGGTGGACTTGAGGCGGTTGAGGACGTCAAGTCCCCGACGGCCGCGCTCGCGCTTGAGGTTCTCGGCCGAGTCGGCGATGTGCCGCAACTCGTTGAGAATGAAGTTGGGGACGACGATGGGGCCGTCCAGGAAGCCGCTGGCGACGATGTCAGCGATGCGCCCATCAATGACGATGTTCGTGTCGAGCATCCTGGTGCCAGGGGGAAGCTGGGCCTCGCCGCCAGTGCTGAGCCTGGCAAGGCCGGGAAAGACATAGAGGAGCTGCTCGTTGGCGCTCATCGCGAACATGATGCCCAGGATGATGCCAACAATGCTGGCGAATATCTGAACCGGGAGGCCGTAGTCGAGCGCGGCAAAAGGCGCGGTGGCGAGCAGGGCGATGGCCAGGCCCAATATCACGCCCATCGCCGCGGCAGCCTTGTCCAGCAGAGCCACGTCCTGGAGATGGGTGAGCCAGTTGATGAGCTTGCGAAAGGCAAACAGCGCCACCAGAAAGCCGATGAGACCGAAGAGCACATTGACGCCGACCAGGAAGTAGGTCAGCGCATTGCCAGCCTCCTCGCCGACCAGCCGTGGGCCCAGCAGCCTGCCAGTCCAGTGACCAACCAGGACACCACAGAAAGTGACGGAAGCGACGAACAACAACCACAGTCCGCGAATGAGCATGATGTTACACTCCTTTGCGGGGGGTGAGGGCACCCCCCGCCACGGTTGCCCGGGCGTAGACGGCGCGCCTCAGGGCAGATGTGCATGAACGAACGGCAGGCATATGTGCATAATGGCGCGACGTAGGTGCGGAAGTGAGTCACGTTTTGTCATCACTCCAGTCGCGAGTTGCGAGCTACGAGCCGCGTCAACGGCAAAGGGCGCACAGGCGAGGTCGCCTGTGCCAGGAACGGCAGCAACGGCAAGAGCACACGACTAGAAGCTCTCTCATAAGCGTCGAGAACGGCATTGGCGGGCTGGAAGCCCGCCCTACGGGTGGTTTTGAAACGAGCTCTAGCGGGTTAGCTCGGGGCTGACCGTGGTCTCGATGAACCGGAACACCGTCTCCCCATCCTCAACATCAGCAATGATCTCGCCGACGCCCCCGGGCGGGCGGGCAAGGATTCGCTCGGCGAGGGGATCCTCGATGAGGTGCCGGATCTGACGGCGAAGCGGGCGAGCACCCATAGTGGGATCGTAGCCCTTCTCGGCGAGCAGCTCCTCAAGCTCCTCGGTGATCGTCAAGTGAACGCCCTGCTCGGCCAGGCGGTCGTTGAGATAGCCGATCTCAAGCCGAACAATGCCGCGGATCTGCTCGGGCGTCAGGGCGTGGAAGACAACCGTTGCGTCAACGCGGTTGAGGAACTCGGGGCTGAAGGTCTTCCTAAGCTCTTCGGTGACCTTGGCCTTCATGCGCTCGTAGTCGCGGCGATGCTGCTCGGCACTGAGCTCGCGCTCGCTGGTGGTGAAGCCCATCCGGGTGCCCTCGCTGATGAGGCGAGCGCCCACGTTGCTGGTCATAATGACCACGCAGTTCTTGAAGTCCACGGTGCGGCCCTGAGAGTCAGTGAGGCGCCCATCCTCCATAATCTGGAGGAGAATGCTGAAGACCTCGGGGTGAGCCTTCTCGATCTCGTCAAAGAGCACCACCGAGTAGGGCCGGCGGCGGACCGCCTCGGAGAGCTGCCCAGCCTCCTCGTAGCCGACATAGCCGGGCGGAGCGCCAATGAGGCGAGAGACCGCGAAGCGCTCCATATACTCGGACATATCAATGCGGACGAGGGCGTCCTCATCGCCGAAGAGATAGCCGGCGAGGACGCGCGCGAGGAGGGTTTTGCCGACGCCGGTCGGGCCGAGGAAGACGAAGGAGCCGGTGGGGCGTCGCGGGTCCTTGACGCCGGCGCGGGCGCGGCGCACGGCCTTGGCGACGCTCTCGATGGCCTCATCCTGGCCGACGACGCGCTCGTGAAGGGCCTCCTCCATACGCAGCAGGCGGGAAGACTCCTCCTCGCTGAGCGCGGTGACGGGGACGCCGGTCCAGGTGGAGACGATCTCGGCGATGTCCTGGCGCACGACCGCCGGCCGGCCGCGCTCCTGGCTCTCCCACTGCTGCTCGAGATCGGCGAGACGGCGGCTGATGCGCTCGCTCTCGTGGCGCCAACGCTCCGCGGACTCGGGATCGAGGTGGGCGGGGTCAATGGCGCGCTCGACGCTGGCCTCGATGTCCTCGAGGCGCTCGGTAAGCTCCTCGACCTCGGGCGGGCGGCGATAGGTGCGGAGCTTGGCGCGCGCGCCAGCCTCGTCAATGAGGTCAATGGCCTTGTCAGGAAGGGCGCGGTCGCTTATGTAACGGCTGGAGAGGTCCACGGCCGCGGTGATGGCATCCTCGGTGAAGTCCACCTTGTGAAAGTCCTCATAGCAGGACTTGACGCCCTCGAGGATGTCGAGGGTCTCCTCAGGGGTTGGCTCCGCAACCCTGACGGCCTGGAAGCGGCGCTCCAGGGAGGGGGTCTTCTCGACGTACTTGCGGTATTCCTCAGGCGTGCTAGCGCCGATACACTGAAGCTCGCCGCGGGCGAGGGCGGGCTTGAGGATGTTGGAGGCATCCATAGCGCCCTCGGCAGCGCCGGTGCCGACGATGGTGTGCAGCTCGTCAATGAAGACGACAACGCGTCCCTTGGCGGCACGGATCTCCTCCATCACGCGCTTCATACGCTCCTCGAACTCGCCGCGGTACTTGGTGCCGGCGACGAGGCTGGCGAGGTCGAGGGCCACGACGCGCTTGCCTTTGAGCAGGTCGGGCACGTGCGCGTGAGCAATGCGCTGGGCGAGCCCCTCGGCGATGGCGGTCTTGCCGACGCCGGCCTCGCCGATGAGGCACGGGTTGTTCTTGGTGCGGCGACAGAGTATCTGAATGACGCGCTCCAGCTCTCGGCTGCGGCCGATGATGGGGTCGAGCGCGCCCTCGGCGGCGAGGACAGTGAGGTCGCGGCTAAAGTGATCGAGGGTGGGGGTGTCGCTGGTCCGCTCCTGCTCCTGCTCGCTGACCTCGCCGCGAGCCATCTGCTGGATGGCGTGGCGGACGCGCTGGAGGTCAACGCCGTGCCGGGTGAGGATGCGGTAAGCAGCGCCGCGCCCCTCGCCGATGAGGCCCAGCAATATATGCTCGGTGCCGATGTGCTGGTCGCGCAGGTCACGCGCCTGGGTGTACGCAAGCTGCAGGACGCGCTGAGCCTCAGGCGTGAAGGAAATCTCATCGGTGGGCTCGTCCTCGGAGCCCATCTCCATGTGCCTGCGTAACTCGGCTCGCAGTTGATCGAGATTGACGTCCAAGGCGCGCAGGACCTCGGCGGCCATGCCCTCGCCGAGACGGATCAGCCCCAGGAGCAGATGCTCGGTGCCGATGAGCTGCATCCGCATCTGCGAGGCCTCGTCGTGAGCGATGAGCACTGCGCGCCGGGCGCGGACCGTAAATCTCTCCCAGAGTTCCATTGTGTTGCGCTCTCCTTCTGCTACCGTAGCCGTGAGCGTCGCGTCGTTGTGCTTGCCCTATTCCTGTGCGTCCGCGTTGGGTGGCTCTCGCCCCTCCCGTTGCGAGATGGCCCGCCGCAAGCGATCCCTGTCCACACCCTCATCATCCAGGATGCGCCAGGCGATACAGTCCTCCAACTCAAGCAGCGCCAACAGGATGTGCTCGGTTCCAATATGTTCGTCGCCAAGCTCGCCAGACCTCTCCTGAGCGAGCTGAAGAGCGCGGGAAGCCTCGACCGTAAGCCTGCGCTCCCTGAACTGCTCCAGCGGCGCCGTGCGGGCGGCGGTTGGCTGAACGTCCTCGCCAACAGGGACCTGGCGCACCTCATCAATCGCGCTGCGCACATCGTCCGAGCACACACCGTGCCTGTCCAGGACCCCGTACGCGGCACCGCGCCCCTCGGCGAGCAGGCCAAGCAGGATGTGCTCGGTGCCGATGTGCCGGTCCTTGCGCTGGCGGGCCTCGGCGTAGGCGAGCTGGAGGACGCGCTGAGCCTCGGGCGTGAAGGAGATCTCTTTCGTAAGCTCGTCCTCCGAGCCCATCTCTATGTGCGTCGTCACGTCGGCCCGCAGTTCACCCAGGTTGACGTCAAGAGCGCGCAGGACCTCGATTCCGGTCCCCTCGCCGAGTCTGAGCAGGCCCAGCAGCAGGTGCTCGGTGCCGATGAACGGCTGACGCATCTGCGATGCCTCATCGTGAGCGAGGAGCACCATACGCCGAGCGCGGACGGTGAACCGCTCCCATAGCTCCATTGCGCTTGCCCCTCCCACACAGCGTACAAACGCCCGGCGCGGCGTTACAGTTTCGTTGCAGCACAGTTGCAGTATTCCCCACTCGCGACTTGGGCACGCATCATTTAGTCATATATCGGCGTGCCCTCAGACTTCGTTAGCGCGCGGAAGCTGTCTAGTAGACGTCTGGTGATGGCTCCAGGTTTCCCGTCGCCGATGACGCGGCCATCAACCTTGACCACGGGCACGATCTCGGCGCCGGTGCCCGTGAGGAAGCACTCGTCCGCCGTGTATACCTGCGCAATCGGGAACACAGCCTCGCCCCACGGCAGGCCCTCAGCCTCCGCGCATTCGAGCACCACGCGCCGGGTGATCCCGTCCAGGCTCCCCGTCGCCAGCGAGGGCGTCATCACAGCGCCGTCCTTGCAGATGAAGATGTTGTCGGCGGTGCACTCGGAGACCATGCCGTCCTGGGTGAGCATGATGCCCTCGGCGACCCCGGCGAGGTTGGTCTCTATCTTCGCCAGGATGTTGTTGAGATAGTTCAGCGACTTGATGCCCGGGTCGAGGCTGCTCGGCGAGTTGCGGCGCATACAGGTCGTGATGAGTTCAAGGCCGGTCTCATAGAGTTCCTCAGGATAGAGCTGGATCGAGGCGGCAATGATGAAGAGGGTGGGGTTCGGGCACTTGCGTGGGTCGAGGCCCAGGTCGCCCTCGCCGCGAGTGACCACGGTCCGCATGTAGCCGTCGCGGATCTCGTTGGCGCGGCAGGCCTGGATATGCGCCTCGATCAGCTCCTGGCGGCTGAGGGGCAGCTCGAGCATGATGGCCTTCGAGGACCGCTCCAGGCGATCGAGGTGCTCCTCCAGGCGAAAGATGCGGCCGGCGTAGGCGCGGATGCCCTCGAACACGCCGTCGCCGTAAAGCAAGCCGTGGTCGTAAACGGACACCCCCGCCTCGTCGCGCGGAACCAGCTCACCGTTGAGATAGATCAGATCGGGCATAGCGGTGTCTCTCTCCTGGCAGTATTAACACGCCGGCAGGCGCTCGCCGATGCGCGGCGGTCAGCGGGGCTGCCGTGTGATGTTGAAAGGATATTTTACCACAACGCGTGATGCTCGGCAACCTCACCCCCGGCCCCTCTCCCTCGCAACAGCGCTCGGGAGAGGGGGGGACGGCAGCGACAACAGATACGACAGCGACAACAGCAACGGCAACGACTACGGCAACGGCATCGGCGGGCTGGAAGCCCGCCCTACTGGTACGGGTCCTGGCCGCGCGGCTTATGCCCAGGTCATCGCGCCCGGCGCCTCGGCGATGACCGCGTCCTTCAGGAAAGCGATCGCCTTCAGGAAGCCCTCGTTCGCCGTCATCAGCGAGTCCTCGTGCTCGATGGAGAGCACGCCATCATAACCGCACATCCGCAGCGTGCTGATGAGGTCCTTCCAGACCAGGTCATCGTGGCCGTAACCCAACGCCCGGAAGATCCAGGAGCGATTCAGCTCATCGCCGTAGTGCTTGGTGTCCAGCACCCCGTTGACCTTCGAGTTCCACTCGTAGACGCACACGTCCTTGGCGTGGAAGTGCTGGATGACCTTGCCGTGCTCCTGGAGCCAGCGAATGGCGGCGGAGGGCTCAATGCCCTGCCACCAGAGATGGCTGGGATCGAAGTTGGCGCACATGCGCCGGCCGCAGGCGTCGCGGAGCTTCATCATCGTCTCGGGATTGTAGACCAGGAAGTTGGGGTGCATCTCGAAGCAGAAGTTGACGCCGCGATCGTTGGCGAACTTGTTCTCGCGCTTCCAGTACTTGATCGCCACGTCCCACTGGTACTCCAGCGCGTCCGCGTGGTCCTCAGGCCAGGGAGCGACGACCCAGTTGGGGACCTTGTCGGTGGGCGAGCCGCCCGGCAGGCCCGAGAAGCCGTTCACGCACTTGACCTTGACCTGGCTGGCGAGCTGGGCGGTGGCGCGCCAGACTTCGTGATGCTCCTGGGCGAGCTTCTTGTTCGGGTGCAGCGGGTTGCCGTGGCAGGAGAGGGCCGAGATGACCAGGCCCCGGTCCTTGACGGCGGCCATGAAGTTGTCCCGCTTGCGCTTGCTGGACTTGAGTTCGAACGGGTCGCAGTGCGCGTTGCCCGGGTACGCGCCGGTGCCGATCTCGATGGCCTCAAGGCCGGCCTCGGCGAAGAAGTCGAGGACCTCCTCCAGTGGCTGGTCACTCCATGCGGCTGACAGTGCGCCGACTTTCATCTCTACATCCTCCCTTTCTAGGGATCGGCAATCGGCAATCCGGAACGACAGCTTGCATATGCGCAAGCCGCATTGCCTGTTCTCGCGCATCAACTACTCGACGTCCGCCCACTTGGCCGAACCGGCTGCCCTCTCGCAGGCATGACGCGCACGGTCGGTCTGCTGGTCGCTTCAGCGTTTGCTGCGCCCGTTGCCACGGACGCCTCTGAGGATGGCCAAAGACACGACCAACGAGATGCCAAGCAGCAGCGCAACTGCTATCATCGACTTGACCACCATTTGGCCTCCTGTCCAGCCTGTCCTGAGGTCCATTCCACTCGTCGCACCGGCTCGAGACCACGGGGCGAAGCCGTCGGCAGCGAGACTACTCCACGTCCTCCCACTTGCCCGAATCGGCCGCCTGGTCGCAGGCGGCGAGGACGCGCTGGGTCTTCAGGCCGTCCGCGAAGCTCGGCCAGGTCTGCTCGCCCGCCGCCACCGCCTGGCACAAACCAAAGACCGTGTTGATGAACGTGTGCTCGTAACCGATGATGTGCGCCACCGGCCAGAAGCGTGGGCCCGCACCCTCCGGTAACCCCATAAACGGATGACAGTCCGCCGTCGCCTGGATCAGCCGGAAACCCTGGCGGTCGCCCGGATCGTCGCAATCGTAATACTCAAGCTCATTCATCCGCTCCAGGTTGAACACGATCGAGCCGCGGGAGCCGTTCACCTCGAACCAGTTGTAGTTCTTGTGCCCCGCCGCGTAGCGGGTGGCCTCCATCGTGCCGATGGCGCCGTTGGCAAACCTGCACAGGGCGATGACGCCATCGTCCACGTCCACCGTACCCATCTGGCCGTCCTCTTTCGCCTTGCCGCCCCAGCCGGTGTCAAAGCTCTCCATAATCGGGCGCTCGGTGATGAAGGTCTCCATCGTGCAGGAGAGGCTCTCGATGTCGCCGAGCAGCCAGAGGGCCAGGTCAATGCTGTGCGCCATCAGGTCGCCGAGCGAGCCGGAGCCGGCAATCTCCTTCTGCACGCGCCACATCATCGGGATCTCCGGGGCCATCAGCCAGTCCTGAAGATAGAGCGAGCGCCAATGATAGATCTCGCCCAGGTCGCCGTTCTCGATCATCTGCTTGGCGAGCGAGATGGCCGGCGCGCGACGATAGTTGTGACAGAGCATATTCACGCAGCCGGCTTTGCTCACGGCCTCGACCATCTTCTCGGCGTCTTCGACGGTCGTGGCCAGCGGCTTCTCGCAGAAGACGTGCTTGCCGGCCTCGGCAGCCTTGACCGCCAGCTCGGCGTGCATATTGTTGGGTACGGTGATGTCCACGAGGTCAATGTCGTCGCGCGCGAGCAGGTCGTCCACATCATACTCGACGCTCTCCCAGCCGAACTGCTCGGCGCAGGCGTCCACGCGCTCTTTCGTGCGACCGCAGAGCGCCTTCATCACCGGCTTGGCCTCAAGCTCGGGGAAGTAAAACGGCACCTGGCGGTAAGCGTTGGAATGCGCGCGGCCCATAAAGTTGTAACCGATCAGACCGACGTTGATCTGGTCCACTTGGCAGCCCTCCCACGGAAAGGAGTCAGATAGTCTCAGAAGGTACAGCGCTATTCCCCGGGGGCGAGCGAATCTCCTGCATCGGGGGGAGAAAAGTGCACTGCGGGCAAAGGGCAAAGGGCAAAGGGCAAAGGGCAAAGGGGAACGGCAAACGACCGACATCCGACGTCCGACATCCGACTAACGACAAACGGCGAACGGCAACCGCAGAGACGCAGAGAACGCAGAGAACGACGCGGGTCAGTCGGCGAAGCGGAAGGAGTAGAGGTCCGCGTCGCGGAGGCGGACCCGGAGGCGGACGGGCCGACCGGCGAGGGAGCCCAGGTCGGGGCTCTCCTGCCAGGTGACCTCGTGGGCGATCTGGTTGCCGAATAGGACGTCACTGGACGCATACGAGAAGCCCTCGTACGCATCACCAGCCTCGTCGCATAGCTCGAAGCGCAAGGAGCCGATGGCGGAGGTCTGATAGTTGACCACGAGGCGGCTGCCACTGAAAACGAGCGGGCGGGTCAGAAGCTCGCCGCCCTCAGCCCCCGCGTGCGCGGAGACGAACCCGTCCGTCCGGAGCGTTCGCCTGCGCAGGCGCGCGGTCGGATAGCGGTAGTGCTCCGTTGAGTAGAGCGAGATCTCCTGGTCAGAGGTCGGCACCATGCCCCACGCGAGGTAGTTGTTGCGATCCGTCCAGGTCTTGGGGTCGAGGGAGGGCCGCAGGAAGGCCTCCAGCCAGCGCTCAAAATGCAGGCCGTCGCGACTGCTCATCAGCACGCCATCGTTGATGCCGCCCTCTTTGTGCTCGGCGACCTTCTTGCGCCCGGGGACGAACCGGCAGGGGAAGCCCAGGTAGAGGTGCGGCGCGCGGAAGTACGGCGTGATGGCGTTGGTGTAGAGGTGCTCGGGCGGCGCGTCGCCGTAGTCCAGCCACACCGGCTCGGTCCAGTTGACGAAGTCCTGTGAGGTGCACGTCATTATGTCGCGATAGCCGTTGCGAAAGCCGCGATGATACTCCACGTACTCCCCCCGCAGCGCATCCCAGAAGGCGAGGTTCTGCGAGTCGAAGGCGCCCTTCGTGATGACCGGCTCCTCGCGCAGCTTCGCCCAGCGGAAACCGTCGGCGGACACAAAGGCCACCAGGCCGCGCGTGCTGCCGGCGCCGCTGGCGAGGGCCTTGTATCGGTGCTCGGGCGGCGCGTCCGGGTTGGGGTCCTTGAAGGGGGTGAAGTTGTGTGAGCCCGGGCCCTGCCAGATGATGTTGTTCTGCGTCGAGCCGTCCCACTCGAAGATGCCCACGTTGGGCCGGGTGAAATGAATCCCGTCCTCGCTCTCGGCCACGCAGGCGCAGTCCTGGCCCTTCTCAATCTTGGCCCAGCCGCGGTAGTACAAGCGTATCTTGCCCTCGTCGAGCATCACGGCGAAGTAGGCAGATGCAGCCCCCTCCCAGGGCCTGTCCAGCGCGAGGGCGATCTCTCGCGCCACGGGATGGTGCAGGCGGCGCTCGGCGTCGCCGGTGAGGGCGTCAACCAGGAAGCTATCCACGAACAACTCCAGGCGTGAGGCGATCTCTGCCGCGGACTTGTCGCCAGGCTGGGCGCGGGGCACGGTGCCGGAGCCGGGCTCGGCGCCGCCCTCCACGGTCATCGCCGCGTCGTCGGCGTCGAAGTTGCCCACGTCGCCTATGTACGCGTACAGGGCGACGGAGACCTCCAGGGCCTCGGTGGGGGCAGCGGTGGTCGCGGCGATTTGCGTCCAGCCGTCGGTCGGGCCTTCGGCTCGCTGGTAGACGTTGTGAATGCGGGCGCCAACGTCGTCGTAGAAGTTGAGGTAGACGCCGGGCTGGCACTCGTCGGAGGTGCGGAACCAGGCGGAGGCGCGATAGATGCCGCCGGGCCGGGCGGGCAGGCGCGTGGCCTCCAGGAAGATGCCCTTGTTGGCCGCGGTGTCCACGAAGCGCACGTAACTCTCACCCTCGTGGCCGCCGTCATCGCGCAGCTCGACGGGTTCCTCGCCGGGGCGGGTGTTCCACCCGGCGGGCAGGTCGCCGTCCACGTCCTCGAAGCTGGGGTTGCGGACGAGATTGTCGCCAGCGGCTACGGCGAGGAACACAGCCAATCCCAGGGCGAACAGCAGTGAGTCTATCATAGGTTGCACTCCTCGGGATGCACGAAGCGGGCTGGCCTTACCACCCAATGTCTTCCTCGCCTCGCCGGTTCTACGGCACCTCGCAGGGGGAGTACCCGGCACCCCTTATCTCGTAGTACTGTCCGGGGTTGTCGGAATCGGCCTGCCAGCTCCCTGCATCAATAATGAATCGGCCCTTGGGCCCAGTGCAAACTTCCTTTTCGTGCCGGTGACCGATTACCAGATGGACGTGCGAGGGTGGAAAGCTCACCTCCTGAAGATTGGCAGAAGGGAAAGGCTCGGGCGGGGCGCCCGTGAGCCTACGGGGTACCACAGGAAGTGATGGAGGCATAATGCGTGCGCGGTCCCGCAAGACTGTGTAGACAAGGTCAGCGACCGTGCGCGATTTGGGATCGGTCGGCTGGCGCCTTTGGCGTAGGAGGCGAGCCGCGGCTGCTGCCTGTTGCTCGGAGATCTCTTCCAGCTCATCTGGATCTTTGCCGGTGATGTCTTCCAGATCGGACAGGACAGCGATGAAGTAGGCATCAACCTCTTCACTCATTGCTCCGTGCCGTTGTGGGTCTCTGAGCGTCGGGTCGGTGAGGATCTGTTGAAGGTCCTGTGTCCCCCACGATCGAATTGCTCGTGTTTGCCACTGGGTCTTGGTCAAGGTGCGCGCCCAGGCGCGTCCTAGCACATCCGCGACCCACTCCCCAGCGTCGCCAACCGCGCGAACCAGCCGTGCGGGAACCCGGTCCATCCGACGGTAGAAGTCGTACAGTAGGCCCGGCCAAGTGTCCGGCCGTCCAAGGCGTATCTTTGCCGCCTCTCCGAAGTCTATCTCATCGCCGTGCACAAAAAGCCACCTATTCTCTGGCCTGTTGCCGGTCTTCAGGAGCAGATACCGATGATACGTGTTGGTTTGGTCCAGACCCATTTCCCGCGCGAAGTTGTGCCTGCTGCGGTACGGGCCCACAAGCAGGCGCTCCTTTTCGTCATTCGTGGCGGGGCGCTCCGGATATCCGTACACGTCGTCACGTAGCCTGAAGTCGTGGTTCCCGACAACGTACGATAGTCGCTTCGCCTCCGCAAGGGCCGTGACCAGGTCGAGAACCTCACTCTCGCCCCGGAGTTGCTTGTCACTTGCCATCCAGGGATCAATGAAGTCGCCGAGAAGCACGACGTGGACATCTGGGTGCTTCTCTTCGCGACAGTCGTCCAGGAGCTTCTTGAGGGGGTCGAGGAAGTCGTCGTTCATGTCGCCGAGGTGAATGTCGGACAGGACGACGACCTTGCGCTCTCCAACATCGAGCGCGGGCACCCGAACGGATTGAGTCCCGTCCTCGTGGGCACCGAAGAAGCTTCCCAGTGGATGGCGCAACATCGGTCCGGCTGCGCCCGCTAACGCCAGACCAAGGAACTGCCTTCCCGTGAACTTGGTCATGGTCTCCTCACTCCTCGGCTCGTTCTGGCAGCCAACGTGCCGAGACCACTTCAGCGGGGCGACCGTGCCACGATCTGTGTCGCGAGTTCTACATCCGCTCGGAGGCGAACATCACGCCAATGACCTCAGCAGCCGTCGTGATGCCCGCGTTTACCTTGCTCAAGCCATCATACTTGATGCTCTTCATCCCCGTGCGTAAAGCAATCCGGCGTAAGTCCGAAGCGTTGGCCTTGGCGGTGATGGCATCGCGCAAATCGTTCGTCATCGGCATCATCTCGTACACGCCAATGCGGCCCTGGTAGCCCGTGTTGCGACACTGCGCGCAGCCGCGACCGCGATGGAACTGAATCTTCTTCGCCTGCTCGGGGCTCAACTCCAGGCGGTCCAGCTCGACGTCAGTCGGCTCGTAAGCCTCGCGACAGCGCGGGCAAGTGCGCCGCACCAACCGCTGGGCAATAACCCCAATGACAGAAGAAGCAATCAAGTACGGCTCCACACCCATGTCAATCAGGCGCGTCGCGGCACTCGGCGCATCGTTGGTGTGCAAGGTGCTGAGCACCAGGTGGCCCGTCAGCGAGGCGCGGAAAGCCATCTCGGCAGTCTCGGCATCGCGCATCTCGCCGATGAGTATGATGTCGGGGTCCTGGCGCAAAATGAACGGCAGCGCGGTCGCGAAAGTCAGGTCAATGCGCGGGAGCACCTGCACCTGGTTGATGCCAGAAATCTGATACTCGATGGGGTCCTCAACGGTGGTGATGTTGACCGTGTCATCGTTGACGGTATGCAGCGAGGCATACAAGGTGGTGCTTTTGCCCGAGCCGGTGGGGCCGGTGACCAGGATCATGCCCTGGGGACTGTGAATGAGGCGCTCGTACGTCTCCTCCACCTCGGGGAGCATGCCGAGCTGCTTGAGCGAGACCAGGGCCCTGGACTTGTCGAGGATGCGCATCACGGCCTTCTCGCCCCAGTAAGTGGGGAGGGTCGAGACGCGCAGGTCAATCGGGCGGTCGTCCACCTCGGTGCCGAAACGCCCGTCCTGCGGGAAGCGGGTCTCGGCGATGTCCGCGCCAGCCATAATCTTGATGCGCGAGACCACATACCGGTGCATGTCGCTGGGGAGCGTGGTGACCGTCATCAACTGCCCGTCAACGCGATAGCGCACGCGCACCTGCTCGGCGCGAGGCTCAATGTGAATGTCAGAGGCGCGCATACGCACCGCGTCGGCGAGAATCTGCTCGACAATGCGCACCACCGGTGCCTGGTCCAACATCTCGACCAACTGCTGGTCGAGGTCGCCGGCGAACTCGGTGGTGCCTAACTGAACGCCCAGGTCGGTGGTGGCGGGGCCCTTCGTCTCGACCTGAGAGCGGGCGCGGGCCGCGTAGAAGCGATCAATCGCCTCGCGCAACTCCTCCTCGCCCACCTCAACAGGCTCCACGCGGCGGCCGGTACGACTGCGGATCTCGTCCATCGCAAAGACGTTGGTGGCATCGGCCATCGCCACCAGGATGCGGTCCTCGCTGATCTGAAGCGGGAGGACAAGATGCTCCTCGGCGATGGTCTTGGGGACGTCAGTGAGGGCCTCGGGGTCCACCTCGTAGCTGTCAAGGGAGGCCTTGCCGTCCTCGCGGCGACCAGGCACCCCCGGCTCCAACTCGGCTAGCTCCACGTGCGCGGGAGCCTCAGGCTCAGGCGCGCGCGGCGGAGACTCCTCGGGGACCTGCTCGGCGGCGCGAGCGATGTCCTGGGCGGTCACATGCCCCAGGCGCAGGAGGGCCTGAACCAGGTTGACCTGGCTGTCCTCGCTGCTCTGCTCGGCCTCTTCAAGCTGCTGGTCGGTGAGGACGCCCATGTTGAGGAGCGCCTGGGCCAGCTTGGCGTCACTGTCGGATTGCATGGAGGACCTCCGTGCAGTAGCGAGTTGCGAGTGGCGAGTTGCGAGCAACGACAACGGCAACGGCAAACCGCAGAGAGCGCAGAGAACAACTCAACGGCACGGGCAAACGGCGTGCGTCACCCTCAGCCGTCACGTTGACACCGGCGAGCGGGCTTTGATATACTCGCGGCTCGGGAGGCAATGGCGCGAAGGCCGGTGGCAGGTCGTAGTCGTTTCTGGCTTCCCGCATCGCGCCTCGCGCATCCAACATGTGGCCGTTTCGACGACGTGACCCCGAGTCGCCTGAAGAGAAGTTCAAGGCCGGCACCAGAGCGCTCGAAGCGCAGCAGTTCGCGCAAGCCATCGAGCTGCTCTCTGAACTGTGCGAGGCCGAGCCCGATAACGCCTCGGCAGCCGTCAACCTGGGCACAGCCTACTACCAGA